>NZ_JAKKRH010000004.1:0-185667 GCF_025654465.1 Shewanella sp. SM101 | reverse complement strand
GTCCATCCCAATCAACTGAGTTTTCGGGATGCTGCGAGTCATATCATCTTCAAGCTGACACAACTGCCATCACAAACGCCGGGGAATGTCCCGAGAGATGTATTGGATATAGAACGCAATGCACGGCAATTTAAGTTGGATGGTAAACGGGAAAGGGCTTATCCAAGAGTGCTTAAAATGAGCAAAAACAAGTACCCAATTAGACCAAATAAAAATGCCGTTCACTCTTAAGTGAACGGCATTAGTCACTGGCAGGCCTTTTCCGTCAATGGCCATTTATTAGGGCAGGCCCAGTATGATGATAAAGGTCAATTGCAAGGTAAAGGCTATAGTTTTAATGAAGATGGCAGCCTGCTGCAAAGTGATGAGTATCTTGATAATCAACTGCACGGCAGGTCGGTGTACTACTTTAATGGTGAACCGTCATCCGAGTATCGCTATCAAAATGGTCAGATGATCAGCGAGTAGCACTTCATCACCTAATCACACAATCAAGCAAAAACCGACTAATTAGGTCGGTTTTTTGCTTTTTTGCATCTAGTTTGCTGCCTTGCTTTATCGTCAGGCATACGCACCGCTTGTCATTAGAGGGCTCACTTCTCAAACCCTCGTTTCGCGTTTACTAACTTGCCAGAACAAACACAATCTCAGCGTTAAACGTCAACACGCCTTTATACTTCTTCGGCTATCACAGGGGATGTTTTTAAACATGAACAATGCAGATGGGTGTACGAGCTGATTTTCAGCTAAAAGCATTATATTCATTCGTGATGGATAGTTTTACTTTTCAAACTCTTGAAAATAATTATTTATTGTGTAAAGTAGCGACCCTTGCTATTTTGTAACAAAATGATACAGAGTTGCTGTTTTATTTGTCCATTTATTGGATATCCCTTTGCGTATGTCGCCCGACACAGCTAGCAGCAGTCTTGTTAGCTGTTTTTTTTGCCTAAATTTAAATATTGTTTGTTTTTTGTTCTACAAATCCATAGGTTAACACTTAGCCTTTGGATAATTGCGGCTATGCTTATTTCTATAACAAGGTTCCGTGAAAAAGGAGCGTGAGATGAAGCGAGTATTAATTAATTTGACGGGAAAAGTGCAAGGTGTTGGTTGCCGTCATGCGACCTTGACTAAGGCCAGAGCCTTGGGTGTGACAGGATATGTAACCAATTGCCGCGACGGCAGTGTTGAAGTACTCGCCCAAGGCAGTGACATTGCTGTTAATGCTTTAATTGCTTGGTGCGAAGTAGGTGTGCCTTGCACTGAGGGATTAACAGTAACGGTAGGAGAAGACGAGGCTGATGATATCTACCTCGATTTCTCCATCGTTCAGTCTTAATTTAAACGTACCGTGTTAACTTAAGAATTGTGCGGGTTGTGTGTTTGTTCAGTATTGGCCAACAGTCTGTATTGATTCGGCATTCTGATTATTTTGCATTGCACTGGGTTGCGCCATCTTGCGGATTTGGATCACCATACCCATTTCGGGATGATCTAAATAATGGATTTCTTCACTCTTCACGCGGCGATTTTGCTCCAAAGGCACAGACATTAAAAATGGTGTCATGACTTTGGGCGCCGTGAGTGTTGCGTTGGTATCGGCCGCATCACTGGGTACGGCTGGCATTAATTTTCTGCCTTCTTTGCGTAAGTGCAATGCGGTTTCAATATACAAATAGTGGCTTAAATAGATATTCAGCGTGCCATCTAATTCCCATACTGGTGATACAGCAGGTGCAAGCATTGGTGTGCCATCGGCATTAGTCATAGGCTCTGCTTGAGCTTGCTTAATGATTTTTCTGCCATCGAAGTGATAAGTACCTGAGAAATCTTTACCCGCAAATAAGCGTATGGGTACTGAGCCACTCTTACCACGCATAGGTTGTTGCCAAGCCATGTGCAGTAAACTGCGCGTGCCACGTTCGCGGGAGATACTATTGATAATACTCGCGAACTGACTTTGGCTGCGTGCTAATAACACTGGGGCGCCATTGGCGCTGGCATAACTGGTCGTTGCGCTGCTGATTTCTGATGGGATCACCGGCGGGTAACGATATTCCACACTCGCAGGTGCGGCAGGCATAGGTTCTGGCGTTGAGGTACCGTTTAAGGTTTCAGCGCAGTGGCTATTTGCATCGGCATCAAATACTAGTGTGCAAGGCGCAGATGCGCTGGGTATCGGCGTGATTGCTTGCGCGATAGCTGGGGAGATTAAGTCTATTGCGTTATCGGTTTTCGTCTTGTTCGGCGCATCAGGCCATTGTTCACTTGACTGACTTTGGCGTTCAAACACATAGACTTCAACCTCGAACCAAGCTTCTGCTTGGACGACCTGACTGTGTGATAGTGCAATGAGTGTAGCGATAGAGACCGCGAGTTTACGTAACACTATTTATCTCCAAGACGATGTTGCGAAAATTGTTCTAGCAAGAGTTTCACTAAAGCGAGCCTGTCTTTACTGGTTTCGGCTGCAAGGCTGAACTTTAACTTATTCGGTCCTTCCATTCGATAGATTTGTGGCTGGCTTTGGAGTAATCCAATAATAAACACAGGATCTATGACATGATCATCACTAAATTCGATGCTGCCACCTTTACTGTGCACTTCTATTTTAGTCGCACCTAAGCGAGTCGCCTCATGTTTATAGAGGGTCATTTCCATTAAGTTACGCGTCGGTTCAGGTAATAAGCCAAAACGGTCGATCAATTCGACTTTTAACTCATCCAGCGCCGCCTGTGTTTCGCAACCTGCGATGCGTTTATAGAGCGACAGACGAATATTTACGTCGCTCACATAGGCTTCAGGCAGAAGGGCTGGGATACGCAGTTCAATTTCGCATTGCTGATTGAGCATTTGCGCCAGTGACGGTTCTTTGCCTTGTTTTAAGGCTTTTACTGCCGCTTCGAGCATTTCCATGTATAAGCTAAAACCAATTTTCGAAATATGGCCACTCTGTTCATCGCCCAAGAGTTCACCTGCGCCGCGGATCTCTAAATCTTGGGTCGCCAGCATAAAGCCCGCCCCGAGATCTTCAAGAGCATCAATAGCTTCTAAACGTTTGCGCGCATCTGGGGTCATACGTTTGGGATGCGGCGTCATCAAATAGGCGTAGGCCTGATGGTGCGAACGCCCGACGCGGCCACGCAATTGGTGTAACTGCGCCAGACCAAAGGTGTCGGCGCGCTCAATAATAATGGTGTTGGCACTCGGGACGTCTATACCTGTTTCGATAATAGTGGTACAGACTAACACGTTGAATCTTTGATGGTAAAAGTCTGACATTACCCGTTCTAGATCGCGCTCACGCATTTGACCGTGGGCAACGACGACTCGCGCTTCAGGCAATAAATCGATAATGCCTTGGGCACATTTCTCAATACTTTCAACATTATTGTGCAGGTAATACACTTGGCCGCCACGGAGAATTTCCCGCAGAATAGCCTCGCGCACAGTCGCGGGATCCGATTCCCGCACAAAGGTTTTCACTGCTAAACGTTTGGCGGGCGGGGTGGCGATAATCGATAAATCGCGCATACCCGACATGGCCATGTTTAAGGTGCGCGGAATGGGCGTCGCGGTCAGGGTTAAGATATCCACGTTGGCACGCAGTGCCTTGATTTTCTCTTTTTGACGCACACCGAATCTGTGTTCTTCGTCGATAATCAACAGGCCTAAGTTTTCAAACTTGGCCTCAGATTGCAGTAACTTGTGGGTACCGATAACAATATCGACTTTGCCTTCTTCCAATTGCTGTAGCACTTGGGCTTGTTCTTTGGCGGTGCGAAAGCGTGACATTACTTCAGTGACCACGGGCCAGTCGGCAAATCTGTCTTTAAAGTTTTCATAGTGTTGCTGGGCAAGCAGTGTGGTCGGAACTAGCACGACCACTTGTTTGCCAGCGTTGACGGCCACAAAGGCGGCACGCATGGCGACTTCGGTTTTACCAAAGCCCACATCGCCACAGACTAATCTGTCCATTGCGGTCGGCGATTGCATATCGGCTAACACGGCAATGATGGCGCTTTCTTGATCGACGGTTTCTTCGAAGGGGAAGCCGCGGGCGAATTGAGCGTATTCTTCTTCGTCAATTGCGCAGCTTTCGCCGGGACGCGCTTGGCGACGGGCATAGACATCGAGCAGCTCGGCCGCGACGTCGCGGATTTTTTCAATCGCCTTTTTCTTGGCTTTAGCCCACGTCTCGTTGCCGAGTTTATTTAAGTGGGCGTCTTCATCGGCGCCAACACTGTAACGGCTGATGAGATGCAATGAAGACACTGGCACATACAGTTTGTCACCGCCAGCGTATTCTAATTGCAAGTATTCTGCGACCAATCCCCCCGTATCTAGGGTGACTAAGCCCCTATAAAGTGCTACGCCGTGTTCTAAATGCACTATGGGCTGGCCAACTTTGAGTTCGGCCAAGTTTTTAATCAGGGCATCATTACTGATCTGACGCTGTTTTTCACGGCGACGTTGCTGGGAAATACGATGGCCGAAGAGTTCAGTCTCACAAATGATACTGATACTTTCTTTGGCGCTGATTTGCAGTAAACAACCGCGTGACAGCGGCGACACGATAAGGCCTAACTTGGCATCACTTTGAATAAATTCATCAAAATGGTTAAACAGTGCAGGTTTTAACTGAATTTTAGCGAGCAATTCAAGCAGCGCTTCACGGCGACCCTCGGACTCGGCGCTAAACAACATGCGTTTGGCGCTGCCGGCATAATCTTGCAGCGCTAGCAGCGGTTGCTTTAATTTATGATTGGCGCTGATGTCGGGCAGGGTGCTGGCGGCAATAACAACCGCTTTCGTTGTTTCAGTGCCATCTGTTGGCACTTGCATTTGATAACGTGGCAGTGGTTTAAAGGCGGCAAATAACTCTTCTATGAGTAAATACAGCTCTTTAGGCGCCAGTAATGGCCGCAGCGGATCGACGCGTCTGTCTTGATAGCGATGCTCGACTTCTTGCAGATGGGCGCGCGCCGACTTTTCGATATCGCCTAAGGTGACGAGTTGAGTGTCCTTGGGCAAGTAATCGAATAGGGTGGCGGTGTCATCAAAAAATAGCGGCAGGTAGTTTTCGATCCCCGCCGGCATCAAGTTACGGCTCACTAGCTGATAAACCGATTCCGGCTCTTTGACTATGACCTCGAAACGGCGGCGGTATCTTTGCCTAAAACCTTCGATGGCCGAACTGTCGGTTGGGAATTCCTTCGCGGGCAATAGGCGAATCGAGTCGACAGGTTGCAATGAGCGTTGGGTTTCTGGATCAAAATGGCGAATGGTTTCCACTTCTTCATCGAATAGCTCGATGCGCAGTGGCATATTCATCCCCGTTGGGAAGATATCCAGAATCGATCCGCGAATGGCAAACTCGCCATGTTCATACACTTGCTCCACCGAATGGTAGCCAGTGTCGGTTAAATGCTGGCGTACATCGTGTAACTTGTAGCTATCCCCCTTTTTGAGCACAAACACGTTTGCGCTTAAATAGGCCTTAGGTGGCAGGCGTATCATCAAGGTGGTGACGGGCACGATGACGATATTTTGCTCAATCTGAGACAGCTGCGATAGCGTTTCGAGTCGCTGGGAGATTAAATCCTGATGGGGCGAAAAACTGTCGTAGGGCAAGGTTTCGCGGTCAGGGAATAATCTGACCTTAATGCCTGTTTTACTGAGCAAATAACTCAGCTCTAACTCTAAGCTTAAGGCACTTGGCGTGTCACTGGTGACGACTAAGGTCGTTCCCTTATGTTGACGCGCTAAATTGGCGAGTGTAACGGCTTGGCAAACGCCGCCCACGGTGGACAGAGTCTGAATTTGAGTGCCATTTTTGACGGCTGGCGGCGTTAGGGCTGATATGTGAGTCATTGGCGTGCGATAAACTGATTCATTCACAAAGAGTTGCAGACATTGTAGAGACTTGATGGCGTAGGTGCCAGAGAAAAGTCAGCGGCTATTGACGCTCGTCTCTGGCGAGTTTGCGTAACTTGAGTTGTTTCTGTTGCACATTGAGGCTGGCTTTGACTAATTGCTCCACGTCAGATTCAAGAATTTGACTGAATTCAAAGTCGGTTTGCCATTGTAGATGTTCAGGTTGAGTATGTTGCTCTGTACTGTCATTACGACTCATATCGCCTTCGGCTTGTGCTATTTTTTGTGCTTGAGTGGCGATGACTTTGCCAAAACAGAGAATGGCAACTAATTCGTCGTGAATAAACAGAGTAATTTTATAGTGGGAGCCAATGTCTAAGGCTGTTGGGGTGAGTAATCTCAGGCCACTGCCACCAAATTGGTTACCAAAGCATTTTTCGCCCTCTTGGGTTTCTTTTTCTAATACATGTTGCAGCACTAGATCTACTTTGCGGGATTGCAGCTTTAAAAAATCCACGACAACTTTTGCCTCGTTATCTAAATGGCGCAGCTGTAGCAAGCAGTTAGCTTCGAGTGTTTTGACTTCGCTGAGCAGTTGAATGCCTAATGATTGCATTGATCTCAGAGCCATTTCTGAGGGTAATGGCTGGGAATTCGGCCATTGGCTTAGGTAGGCGGTAAAGTGGTGAGGCACACTAAAATACGGATTGGTGTCAGTGAACAAGGCTTGCCTCTTTATTTATAGGACCAATACCCCTATTATCGTGCCCATCTTCATGATTTAGCAAGTTCAGCACACAGGACGCAACCCTCTTTCAATGAATCCAGGATTCCCTTTCTATATTGGTTACCGTTATTGGCGGGCCAAAAAAGCGAACGCGTTTGCGTCGTTCATTACCTTATTTGCCGTTTCGGGCATTTTTTTAGGCGTTGCAGCCTTGATCGTTGTCAGTTCAGTGATGAATGGCCTTGAAGGCCAACTTAAGCAACGTATCTTAGGTGCAGTGCCACAATTAACCCTTTATAGCGAAGCGCCGTTAGTCGATTGGACAAAGCAGGCGAGTGCGCTTAAAGCCTTACCGGGTGTGTTAGGCGTGACACCGAGCGTGTCGACGCAGGCCATGGTGCAATCTGCGTCGAATATTCGCGCTGTGCAGGTTTATGGGGTGTTTCCCGAATTAGCGCAAAAGTTATCCTCCGTTGCGCAGCACACTTACTCAGGTGCATTTGAACAGTTGGCGAGTGGCGACTTCAAGGTGATTTTAGGATCTGAGCTCGCACGGCAACTCAAAGTCGCTCCCGGTGATACGGTACGATTATTGAGTGGCGATGGTGTGGTGTACTCCCCATTAGGCCCTGTGCCGAGTCAACGTAAGTTCTTGGTATCTGGCATTTTTGAAATGGGCTCTCAGGTTGATGCTGGCGTTGCATATATTCATTATCAAGATGCAAAGCGTCTAATGCGTCAACCGAGTGAGGCTATTGATCAGCTTAGACTTTATTTAACCGATCCCTTTAGTGCGCCCGCTTTAGCATCTAAAGTGCAGGATGTTCTCGCTAAACAAGATATTAAGGTAACAACTAGCGATTGGCGTGATACCTATGGTCACTTGTTTGGTGCGGTAAAAATGGAAAAGAACATGATGTCACTGATGCTGAGCCTGATTGTGGCCGTGGCCGCATTTAATATCGTCTCGGCGTTGGTGATGATGGTGGTTGATAAAACCACGGATGTGGCAGTGCTAAAAACCCAAGGCGTAACCACGCCCGCCGTGATGGGCATTTTTGTGGTGCAGGGTTCGCTCAATGCAGTACTTGGTTTAGTGCTTGGGCTCGCGGTAGGTATACTTATCACTTTGAATCTGAATGGCATTATGACGACCTTAGGCATTTCGATTTTAGGTGCGGGACAGAGTTTGCCAGTAAAACTGGAGTTGATGCAGTTGTCAGTGATCGTGATAGGCACACTATTGGTCACCTTGTTGGCGACCTTATATCCCGCGCTGCGTGCGGCCAGTGTGCAACCCGCAACTGCGCTGAGATACGAGTAAACCCGTGAGCTTTTACGAATAGTCGTCACCCATGGGTATTCATCCGTGAGTGATGGTTTGCTAAGATGAAAATAATTTAATGCATTGATTTGATGAAATAAATTGATGCCAAAGCATGTTTAAGGGAGAACTTCAATGCAAGACGTGTTACTGCAAGTGCAGAGTGTCAGTAAGAGTTACCATGATGGCGCCGTGACCACGCAAGTGTTGTCTAATGTCGATTTGCAGGTGTTTAAGGGCGAGCAGTTGGCGATTGTCGGCAGCTCAGGCTCAGGTAAGAGCACACTGCTGCATATTATGGGAACTTTGGATGAGCCAACCGCGGGCAAAGTCTTGTTGCTAGGCGAAGATTTATACCAAGTGTCTAGTGCGCGCCAAGCGCAGATCCGCAATCAAGATCTTGGCTTTATCTATCAATTCCATCATTTATTGCCTGAATTCACTGCCCTAGAAAACGTCGCTATGCCGGCATTTATTCAAGGTAAAGATCGTAAACAAGCGCTCGCCGATGCCAAAGTCTTATTGGAGCGGGTAGGGCTAGGCCATCGCATGACCCACATTCCCGCCGAACTATCGGGCGGCGAACGTCAGCGTGTCGCTATCGCAAGGGCGTTGATTAATAAACCTAAGTTAGTGCTGGCCGATGAACCTACGGGTAATTTAGATGCTAACAGTGGCGATGCGGTTTATGAGTTGATCCGCGAGCTGGCCGATCAGTTAGGTACGGCGTTTGTGGTGGTGACCCATGATCATAAATTGGCTGCCCGTATGGACCGCCAACTGATGATGAAAAACGGTTACTTGCAATTAGCGGCGGAAACCCAAGTATGAAAGGACCGTTAGCCCTATCCATTGGTTGGCGTTTTTATCGCGCCCGCCAATCCAACAGTTTTATTAGTTTTATTTCCTTTGCATCGACTGCCGGTATCGCTTTAGGTGTGGCGGTATTGATCATAGTTCTGTCTGCAATGAATGGTTTTGAGCGAGAGCTAGAGCAAAGATTACTGGGTGTAGTGCCACAGGCGGACATTGTCGGGGTGGACGAACCTATCGTCAATTGGCAGAGTGTTGCGCAAGGTGCGCTACAAATTGAAGGTATTCGTGGTGCAGCCCCCTTTATCCGCATGCAAGGTTTAGTGCAGAAGCCAGGTGGTTTTCAAGGCTTAGCCGTGGTGGGTATTGATCCGAAAGAAGAAACGAAGGTTTCAACTTTGTCACAGTTTATGAGTGATGCAAGCTGGCAGAGTCTGAGCCAAGATGAGAATCATATCGTCCTTGGCGAGAGTTTATTGACTAAGTTGGGGCTTGAGGTGGGTGATACGCTGGCCTTATATGTACAGGATATCGATCCAGACGCGGCAGGCAGTTTACGTGCGGCGAAGAGCCATCGTTTTGTGGTGTCAGGCACCTATCATCTGGGCGGTGAGCTTGAACTGACAACCGCTTATATTCCATTGCAATACGCGGCGCAGATCTTGAACATGAATAACGGTGTAACGGGTGTGCGTATTAGCGTCGATAAAGTGTTTGATGCACCAGTAAAAGTGCGCGAACTCGGTTATGCGCAAAAGCAGTCTGTGTATATCAGTGACTGGACCCGTACCCAAGGGCATTTATATCAAGATATTCAGTTAGTTCGCACTGTGATGTATTTAGTTTTAGTGTTGGTGATTGGTGTGGCCTGCTTTAACATTGTCTCCACCTTAGTCATGGCGGTGCGGGATAAAGCGTCCGAAATTGCGATTTTGATGACCATGGGCTTGAGTCGTTTGGCTGTGATGGGGATTTTCATGGTGCAGGGCGCGTTAAACGGTCTGCTTGGCTGTGGTCTTGGCGGCATTATCGGCGTGAGTGTGGCGCTGAATTTAAGTGCGATTGCGAGCTCAGTTGAGCAGTTACTCGGTATTCAACTGCTCTCGGCCGATGTTTACTTTGTCGATTTTTTACCGTCTGAGTTACATGTTTCGGATGCAGTACTGGTGATTGTGATGGCGTTTGTGATGAGTTTAATCGCGACTTTGTATCCCGCTTGGAAGGCGAGCCAAATTGCACCAGCACAAGCGTTAGCGGGTAGATAACTGGATAAATAGCTGTTCGTCCTGTTAGCCGATTTGGGCTGAAATCAGTGCAGATGTTTTCAGGACACTCCTTTCTTCCCAATTACTATTGCTTAATTACTATACTATTTCTAAATACGATATTGTGGTGACTGAGGACTTGATGACTCGAATACTTAAGGCTTTAGAATGAAAACCACATAAACAAAAAAGCCAGTGGGTGCTCTTAAAGAGATTACCACTGGCCTTTTTTGTATCTGTTTTATGCGTTTATTTAAAGCTAAGTGTTAATCTTGATTAACGCTTTAAGCCTTCGTTCAATAATGGACGCATGATCTTCACTAATTCTGTGGTCACCTTAGGCGAGCCAGCAACGATGTTGCCCGAAACCAAATAGTTATGGTTGCCAGTAAAATCAGTCACAGTACCGCCCGCTTCGCGGCAAATCAGATCGCCAGCAGCGATATCCCATGGCTTTAAGCCGATTTCAAAGAAACCGTCCAAACGACCCGCAGCAACATAGGCTAAATCTAATGCGGCAGAACCTGCGCGACGTAAGTCAGCACATTGGCCGAAGACTTCGCCGAAAATAGCCATGTAAGTTTCAGTGTGTTGACGCGCCTTGAATGGGAAGCCAGTGCCAATCATGGTAGGCGCTAATTCATTCACGTTGGTAACACGCAGACGGAAATCATTGAGTTTGGCGCCTTTACCACGTACAGCGGTAAAGAGTTCTTCACGGACAGGATCGTAAACAACGGCAACTTCAGTCTTGCCTTTGTATTGCAGAGCGATAGAAACCGCGAAGTGGGGAATGCCTCTAACAAAGTTGTTAGTGCCATCCAGAGGGTCGACTATCCAAACATAGTCTTTATTCTCACCGCGGTTTTCGCCTTTCTCTTCACCCACGATAGTGTGATCAGGGTAAGATTTACGAATTTGGTAAGTAATTGTCGCTTCTGCTTCCTTGTCTACACTGGTAACAAAATCGTTGATACCTTTTGAACTGACTTCGATACGGTCAAGTTCAGTATAGGCGCGCATAATAGTTTGGCCGGCCGCGCGGGCAGCGCGTACAGCAATCGTCAGCATCGGATGCATTGCAATCCCCTGGATGTTAAAGAACGTTAAAATAGCGGGCGGTATTATACTCGATTTGATAGTTATATCAAATACCGATTTTCATATAAGCATTCGGCAATGGCTGTGATAATATTCGTCCCCAACGTTTTATGAATTAAATTAAGTTGTTTCATGCTAAGTAATATTCGAGTGGTTTTAGTGGGGACTTCGCACCCCGGCAATATTGGTTCTACTGCCAGAGCGATGAAGACTATGGGTCTGTCTACTCTGTATCTTGCAGAACCCCGGGTTGAACCCGACGGTCATTCCATAGCATTAGCCGCGGGTGCATCGGATATTCTGAAACATCTTGTGAAAGTGGATTCACTTGCTGAAGCTATTGCCGATTGCAGTCTAGTGATTGCAACCAGCGCGCGCAGTCGCACCTTAGACTGGCCCATGTTAGAGCCAAGACAAGCTGGGGTGAAATTAGCGACCGAGGCACTTAAAGGCCCTGTTGCGATTGTGTTTGGCCGTGAAAACCATGGTTTAAGCAATGAAGAGCTGCAACAGTGCACTTATCATGTGGCTATCCCTGCAAATCCAGAGTACAGCTCGCTTAATCTGGCACAAGCCGTACAAATCATTTGTTATGAAACCCGCGTTGCCCATCTCGCGCAAAAAGAAGTGGCCGAAGAAGAGCTGACTGAGTATCCCTTGGCTGCCGATCAGGAACGTTTTTTCGCACACCTTGAAACGACACTGTTATCAACAGGATTTATCATCAAGAACCATCCTGGACAAGTGATGATGAAACTTCGCCGCTTGTTTAGTCGTGCACGGATTGAGAGTCAGGAAATGAATATCCTCAGGGGTATTTTGACGTCAATTGAGAAAGTGGCGGGTTCTAAAGAAAAATAGCCAAACCTTAATAATTAACACTAATCGCGAAGGATAAACAATGGGCGTGATAGCTAGGCTAAAAGAAGATATTGAATCTATATATCACCGTGATCCTGCGGCGCGTAGCGCGTTTGAGATCTTGGTTAACTATCCAGGCATGCATGCCATTTGGTTGCATCGGATAAGCCATAAGCTATGGAAGCGCGATTGGCGCTTAACGGCACGTTGTTTATCGACGTTTTCCCGTTGGTTGACAGGAGTTGAAATCCATCCTGGGGCAACCATAGGTCATCGATTTTTTATCGACCACGGTATGGGCGTTGTGATAGGTGAAACGGCTGAGATTGGTGATGATTGCACCCTTTATCACGGTGTCACGCTTGGTGGAACCACCTGGCAGGCGGGGAAACGTCACCCTACGTTAGCCAATAACGTGGTGGTGGGCGCAGGGGCAAAAATCCTCGGTCCTATTACCATGCACGATGGTGCGCGTGTGGGTTCTAATTCTGTTGTGGTGAAAGATGTGCCCAAAGATACCACGGTTGTGGGGATTCCTGGGCGCGTGGTGGCTACACCGTCACCGCAATCGAAAGAGAAAACTGAACGCCGCAGCGCGATGGCAAAAAAATATGGCTTCGATGCGTACGCGGTATCACCGGATAATCCCGATCCGGTGGCCAATGCAATAGGGCAGATGCTCGATCACATGCATTTGATGGACTCGAAAGTTCAAGAGTTGTGTCAAGCCATTCAAGGGCTGGGTGGCAATGTCTGCACTGAAAAGCTGCCAGAGCTTGATATGGGCGAGTTTAATGATGCAGAAAAAGCGGCGGCGGAAAAACGCCATAGTGCATTAGATGAGTTTGATCCGAGTATCTAAGTTTTAACGAAATGGTTTAACTTAGCGGTCTAACTTGCTTAAGGGCTGACCCTCACAAGGGTCTCGTTTAGCGTTTTACTTTAGCTCATCCTGTTGTAAAGGCGCATATTGTGATCAAACCTGAGTTTGAGCGCACCATAGTACCGAGATCACTTTTATCCTGCGTTTATATCGTGCTAGATGTCGATTAATTGGCGCTTTAGCATTGAATCTTAGCCTAGAAAAAGGTTAAATACCCCACCAAGATGAAAGGGTATTGGTTATGTGCACACTCATATACTTGAGTGTTTTAGTAGGTTTTAATACTTGACTGAATTACTCGGGTATGTTGAAATAATGCATACCTGTTCGGGAGCTATGGTAGTTATGAAACTTACATCAAAAGGTCGTTATGCAGTAACCGCTATGCTAGATGTGGCAATCCACTCAGCATCGGGACCAGTTCCCTTAGCGGATATCTCTGAAAGACAAGGGATTTCGCTTTCCTATCTGGAACAACTCTTCGCTAAGCTAAGAAAACACGGTTTAGTTGCCAGTGTACGTGGACCGGGCGGTGGTTATCGCTTAGGTCTAGAAGCCAATGATATTTCAGTCGGCATGGTTGTCCATGCTGTAGACGAGTCTGTCGATGCGACTCGTTGCCAAGGACTTGGCAATTGTCAGAGTGGAACTCGCTGTTTAACCCATTCACTTTGGGGCGATTTAAGCAAACAAATTTCCGATTTTTTAGATGGTATCAGTCTTGCCGGCTTGATGCAGAAGCGAGATGTGCAATTTATCTCACTTAAGCAAGACACTATGCAAAAGGAACAAAGAGTCAGTTTATAGCGGCACTTTGTTATATATAAAAATAATTTTTGTACGTTGTATGTAGCCTCTACCAGAGACTGCTCAGTACGGAGTGTGTTATGAAGCTTCCTATCTATTTAGATTATGCCGCCACCACGCCTGTTGATCCTAGAGTCGCGGAAAAGATGTTCCAATGCATGACAATGGACGGCATCTTTGGTAATCCGGCCTCACGTTCACACCGCTACGGCTGGCAAGCCGAAGAAGCGGTGGATATTGCTCGCAACCAAGTTGCCGAGTTAATTAACGCCGATCACCGCGAAATTGTGTTTACCTCTGGCGCGACGGAATCGAACAACTTAGCGATAAAAGGTGTTGCTCATTTCTATCACAAGAAAGGCAAGCACATCATCACCAGTAAGACTGAACATAAAGCGGTTCTCGATACTTGTCGCCAATTAGAGCGTGAAGGTTTCGAAGTGACTTATTTAGAGCCTGCTGCAAACGGCATCATTCCGATGGAACGTTTAGAAGCGGCAATGCGTGACGACACTATCCTTGTCAGCATCATGCACGTGAACAACGAAATCGGTGTTATCCACGATATCGATGCAATCGGTGAACTATGCCGTTCAAAAGGCATCATTTTCCACATGGATGCGGCGCAAAGTGCAGGCAAAGTACCTATCGATGTGCAAGCCACTAAAGTGGATTTGATCTCGATTTCTGGCCACAAAATGTATGGCCCTAAAGGTATCGGCGCACTATATGTTCGTCGTAAGCCTCGCATTCGCCTAGAAGCGCAAATGCACGGTGGTGGTCATGAGCGTGGTATGCGTAGCGGTACGTTACCAACGCATCAAATCGTAGGTTTAGGTGAAGCTGCTGCAATCGCAAAAGCGGAAATGGCCTCTGATGACGCTCGTATCGGTGCATTACGTGACAAATTATGGAATGGCATCAAGTACATTGAAGAAACCTATATCAATGGTGATGCGATTGACCGTGTTAGCGGTAGCCTCAACGTCAGCTTCAACTATGTTGAAGGTGAGTCGTTAATGATGGCACTGAAAGATTTAGCGGTTTCATCGGGTTCGGCTTGTACCTCAGCCAGCCTAGAGCCTAGCTACGTATTACGTGCACTTGGCTTAAATGATGAAATGGCACATAGCTCAATTCGTTTCTCAATCGGCCGTTTCACAACCGAAGAAGAAATCGATCACGCTATCGAAGTTATTACTCAATCTATTGATAAATTAAGAGAAATGTCTCCTTTGTGGGAAATGTTTAAAGATGGGATCGACCTGAACCAAGTTCAGTGGGCACATCATTAATTCTGACCTTTACAATAGATAATTTTGGAGCAGTACCATGGCTTACAGTGAAAAAGTGATAGATCATTATGAGAATCCACGTAACGTTGGTTCTTTTGATAAAAACGATCCTTCGGTCGTGACCGGTATGGTAGGCGCGCCTGCTTGCGGTGACGTGATGAAACTTCAGTTGAAAATTGGTGCTGATGGCATCATTCAAGACGCTAAGTTCAAAACCTACGGTTGTGGTAGCGCGATTGCGTCTAGCTCACTGGTAACTGAGTGGGTTAAAGGCAAGACTATCGAACAAGCTGCGGCGATCAAAAACACGGATATCGCTGAAGAATTGGCATTGCCACCAGTGAAGATCCACTGTTCAATTTTGGCTGAAGATGCCATTAAAGCTGCTATCGACGAGTACAAATCGAAACAAGCTAAGTAACATCTGGAGTTAAGATGGCGATTACAATGACCCCAGCGGCAGCCGATCGTGTCAGATCTTTCTTAGTCAACCGAGGCAAAGGTGTAGGCCTGCGTCTCGGCTTAAGAACATCAGGCTGTTCTGGTATGGCTTATGTACTTGAGTTCGTTGATTCTTTAAATGATGACGATGAAGTGTTTGATATCGAAGATGTGAAAATCATCATAGATGCCAAGAGCCTTATCTATCTTCAAGGGATCGAGCTGGATTTTGTTAAAGAAGGGCTGAATGAAGGCTTCCAATTTAATAATCCTAACGCAAAAGGTGAGTGTGGTTGTGGTGAGAGTTTCACTGTTTAACCGCTAAAGTTGACGCATGAATTATTTCGAGCTGTTTAAATTTTCCCCTGCCTTCGATATTGATACCGCCTTACTTGCAGAACGCTATCGCGAACTGCAACGGGCGGTTCATCCCGATAAATTTGCCAATGATACTGATCAGCAAAAATTGCTGTCGGTGCAGCGCACGGCGCAAGTCAATGATGGTTTTCAAACCTTAAAAGATCCCATTCGCCGCGCCGAGCATATGTTATCGCTGCGTGGTATTGAATTAAGCCATGAAACCACGACAGTGAAAGATACTGGCTTCTTGATGCAGCAAATGGAATGGCGCGAGGCGTTAGAAGATATACGCGATAGTGCCGATCCTCAAGCGAGTATTGACGAGCTATATCAATCGTTTGCGCAGTACCGCGCGCAACTCACTCAGCAATTGACTCAACTGTTAACCAGTGAGCAGGCTGAAGATGCATTGTTAGCGGCAGATCAAGTTCGCAAACTCAAATTTATGGCAAAATTACACGACGAGTTGACCAGAGTCGAAGACGCTCTGTTAGATTGATTTTCCGTGTTTATGTTACTTTGCTGACTCAAGTACGCTTGAGTTGGCATTACTAAGTTGGATATATATGGCCCTTTTGCAGATAGCTGAGCCCGGTCAAAGTGCCGCGCCGCACCAACATAGACTTGCCGTTGGCATCGATTTAGGTACGACCAATTCTTTGGTGGCGGCCGTTCGAAGTGGAGAGACGGCAACCCTGCCGGACGAACTTGGACAGCATTCATTACCTTCTATCGTGCGTTATACCCAAGATTCAGTCGAAGTCGGCGCACTTGCGGCGTTGAGTTCGGCGCAGGATCCGCAAAACACGATCGTTTCGGTAAAGCGTTTTATGGGCCGCAGCCTAGCGGATATTCAAGCTGGCGAGCAATTATTGCCCTACGAGTTTGCCGAAAGCGAAAACGGTTTACCTTTATTTGTGACTCCCCAAGGCCAAGTGAATCCCGTGCAAGTGTCTGCGGAGATTTTACGCCCGCTGATCGCCCGCGCTGAAAAAACCTTAGGCGGCGAACTGCAAGGTGTGGTGATCACTGTGCCTGCGTATTTCGACGATGCTCAGCGCCAAGGCACAAAAGATGCCGCAGCTTTGCTGGGTGTTAAAGTGCTACGTTTGTTGAATGAACCGACGGCTGCTGCGATTGCCTATGGCTTAGATTCTAAGCAAGAGGGCGTGATTGCCATCTATGATTTAGGTGGCGGCACTTTTGATATTTCTATTTTGCGCTTGAATCGCGGTGTATTCGAAGTGTTAGCCACCGGTGGTGACTCAGCGCTTGGTGGCGATGATTTCGATCATTTACTGCAAGCACATATGCAACAAGTGTGGCAGCTTAGCGACATCGACTCACAATTAAGCCGTCAACTGTTGATTGAATCGCGTCGAGTCAAAGAAGCCTTAACGGATGCTGCAGAAACTGAAGCAAAAGTGATCCTTGCCGATGGTACTGAACTGACGCAAATCGTTACTAAAGCTGAATTTGATGCCATGATTACGGCATTGGTGAAAAAGACGATTGCCAGCTGTCGCCGTACCCTGCGTGATGCGGGCGTGACGACGGATGAAGTGCTTGAAACTGTGATGGTTGGCGGTTCAACGCGCGTGCCATTAGTGCGTGAACAGGTCGAAGCTTTCTTCGGTAAACCACCCCTGACGTCTATCGATCCTGATCGTGTTGTCGCCATTGGTGCGGCCATTCAAGCCGACATTTTAGTGGGTAACAAACCCGAATCGGATTTGTTATTGCTCGATGTGATCCCTTTGTCATTAGGCATAGAGACCATGGGCGGCTTAGTGGAAAAAGTGGTATCGCGTAATACCACGATTCCGGTTGCACGGGCGCAGGAATTTACCACCTTTAAAGATGGTCAAACGGCCATGGCATTCCATGTGGTGCAGGGCGAGCGTGAGCTCGTTGCCGATTGCCGCTCACTGGCGCGTTTTACCTTAAAGGGTATTCCGCCGTTAGCTGCAGGCGCTGCGCACATTCGGGTGACATTCCAAGTAGATGCTGATGGTTTACTTAGCGTGACGGCGATGGAGAAATCCACCGGCGTGCAGTCTAGTATTCAAGTTAAGCCGTCTTTTGGTTTATCGGATACTGAAATTGCCACTATGCTGAAAGATTCGATGAAGTATGCTAAAGACGATATCGGTCGTCGTATGCTGGCTGAGCAGCAAGTGGAGGCGGCGAGGGTACTCGAGTCTTTACATGCAGCGTTAGCGAAGGATGGCGATTTGCTGAATGCCGATGAGCGTGGGCAGATTGATGCTACTATGGCCAATGTGGCCCAAGTGGCTACGGGCGATGATGCCGATGCGATTAAACTCGCGATTGAAAAACTGGATGAGCAAACCCAAGATTTTGCTGCCAGACGTATGGATAATTCTATTCGAGTGGCATTTAAAGGCCAGTCGATCGACAACATATAGGTGATGTAATGCCCCAATTAGTCTTTCTTCCCCATGCCGAGTTGTGCCCTGATGGCGCTGTGCTTGAGGCGAATGTTGGTGAGACCATTCTCGATGTTGCGCTGCGTAATGGCATCAATATCGAGCATGCCTGTGAAAAGTCCTGTGCTTGCACGACGTGTCACTGTATCGTGCGTGAAGGCTTTAATGATCTTGAGCCAAGTGATGAGCTAGAAGATGACATGTTAGACAAAGCATGGGGACTCGAGCCCGAAAGCCGTCTATCTTGTCAGGCTAAAGTGGTCGACACTGACATGGTGATTGAGATCCCTAAATACACGGTTAACATGGTTAGCGAAGGCAATTAATATTGCTTCGATAATGATTAAAACCAGTCCACGTGACTGGTTTTTTGCTTTTGGCGTTGAGCATTTGTGCAACTAATCTTGTCTATGCCTCTAGTTGTTTGATTTATCCTTGCGCAGGCGTATTATGCGCTCAAAATTAATGGTTGCCGGAGACCAAATGAGAATAGCGATTTTATCGCAAGGGCCAGAGTTATATTCAACGAAGCGACTCGTTGAAGCGGCTCAATTACGTGGTCATGAAGTACACGTAATCAATCCCCTTGAATGTTATATGAATATCAACATGCGGCAATCGAGTATCCACATTGGCGGGCGAGAGTTACCTGGATTTGATGCCGTGATCCCCCGTATTGGGGCGTCGATTACCTTTTATGGTTCGGCGGTGTTGCGCCAATTTGAGATGATGGGCGTCTATGCCTTAAATGATTCAGTTGGAATTTCCCGCTCACGGGACAAATTGCGTTCTATGCAGCTGATGTCACGCCGCGGTATTGGTTTGCCTATTACCGGTTTTGCCAATAAACCGAGTGATATTCCAGACTTAATTGATATGGTGGGTGGCGCGCCTCTGGTGATTAAATTACTCGAAGGCACCCAAGGCATTGGCGTGGTATTAGCCGAGACCCGCAAAGCGGCTGAGAGTGTGATTGAAGCCTTTATGGGCCTTAAAGCCAACATCATGGTGCAGGAATATATCAAAGAAGCCAACGGCGCAGACATTCGCTGTTTTGTGCTCGGCGATAAAGTGATTGCCGCCATGAAACGTCAAGCTATGCCCGGTGAGTTTCGCTCTAATTTGCACCGTGGTGGCACGGCGAGTTTAGTCAAACTGACTCCTGAAGAGCGCTCTGTAGCTATTCGTGCGGCGAAGACGATGGGATTGAATGTGGCAGGGGTTGATTTGTTACGCTCAAACCACGGTCCAGTGATCATGGAAGTGAACTCCTCACCAGGGCTTGAGGGGATTGAAGGCGCCACCACGAAAGATGTGGCGGGTGCTATTATTGATTTTGTTGAAAAAAATGCGATTAAAGTAAAAAAGGTGACGCAAGCACAGGGTTAGCACCCTTGGTGTCGAGTATTGACTACGGAATATCAACACTTGATTCACCTCCTTATGGGTAACGGCGTTAAGCACTAGCTTACCCATTCAAGCGAACCGAATAGGGGAAAACGATGACATTAACTTGGATAGATTCGTTAGATATTGCGTTGGAATTACTCGAAGCACACCCAGAGGTTAATCCTACTCAACTGCATTTCACCCAACTGTATGAGTGGGTGTTAGCTTTGAATGATTTTGCTGATGATCCTAAGCATTGCAATGAAAAAATACTGGAAGCAATTCAGCAGTGTTGGATTGATGAAAAGTAGTGAGCACAGTTGTAGTCCGGCTTTTTATGTGAGGCATCTTGTCCTTCAGAAGATTAACTAAGGTGATTTATCTCACGTATTTGCAGTGGCGCAGAGAATATTTGGCGAGAGTTTGATCACAGTCAAGTTCATTTTCAGTGGATATCGTAATTTGTTGTATATTGGTTAAGGCATTTATATGGCTTAACTTTATTATCGCAACTGCAAGGATGTTCACATGAAACTTTTGCTTGTATTGTTATGTATGCTTGTCCCTTCAATGGCTTGGGCTCATCCAGGTCATGGCGGTGTTGGTTTATTCCATCACTTGTTAGATCTTGCTCCCGCAGTCATTTTAGTCGCTTTAATTGCATGGGCTGGTATTTGGGCAAAAAACAAAAAATAATCCCATTTTTTAATGAGTTAATGAACCCTGCTAAGGATTTATCCTCCTAGCGGGGTATTTTGCGTGATCAAGCTGATTACGAATAAAGCGAATGTGCGCAATATCTCAGACTAATTTGCTATAAAGATAGGATTTAGCTTTTAAATTTCGTATAATCCGCGCGAATTTTTTAAACTTGCTGACAAAGGAAGCTAGTTATTATGGCGATCGAACGCACATTTTCTATTATCAAGCCAGATGCTGTTGCAAAAAACCACATCGGTGCTATCTACAATCGTTTTGAAACTGCTGGTCTTAAGATCGTTGCAGCTAAAATGCTTCACCTGACTAAAGAACAAGCCGAAGGTTTCTATGCTGAGCATAGCGAGCGCGGTTTCTTCGGTGCTCTGGTTGCATTCATGACTTCTGGTCCAATCATGGTCCAAGTATTAGAAGGCGAAAACGCTGTTTTAGCTCACCGTGAAATTTTAGGTGCAACTAACCCAGCTCAAGCGGCTCCAGGTACTATCCGTGCCGATTTCGCAGAAAGCATCGACGAAAACGCAGCTCATGGCTCTGACGCCGTTGAATCTGCTGCTCGTGAAATTGCTTACTTCTTCAGTGCTGAAGAACTGTGTCCACGCACTCGTTAATTCGATGCTAAGACTGAAAAAGGAGCCCTAGGCTCCTTTTTTATTGGTCTTGTTAAATTCTGCGCATTTTTTAAATTTTCTTGCTTGAAATTTTCCCTTCCGTCCTTATATCTATTTCAGGATCGCTCTATGAGGATCCTAGTGTGAATTCTGTGCCGTAAGGGCAGAAATTTAACTTGGCAGACTCTACAAGCGTTTTCATCGTGAAAACCGTCCGCCCATTCTCCATATTGCTTAAGACAAGGATATGAATATGCGTAATTATGATCTAGCTCCCCTGTACCGTAGTGCCATTGGTTTTGACCGTTTAGCTCAGCTGGCAGAACATGCCGCCGCTAATAATGGCAATACTGGCTATCCCCCATATAACATTGAATTATTAGGCGAAAATCGCTATCGCATTACTATGGCCGTGGCCGGATTCTCAATGAATGAACTTGAGATCAGCAGTGAAGGTGAGAAATTACTGGTGAAAGGCAACAAAGCTGAAAGCCAAACCGAGCGTAAATACTTGTACCAAGGCATAGCGGAACGCGGTTTTGAGCGCACTTTCCAACTGGCAGACTATGTCACTGTGCTCGGCGCAAGTTTAGAAAATGGCTTACTTAATATTGATTTAGTGCGTGAAATCCCTGAAGCGTTGAAACCACGCAAAATCGAGATCACTTCATCGCGCTTGCTAGACAGCCAGTCATAATTGACACTGTGGTAACCACCTAAAAACAAGGGGAGCATAATGCTCCCCTTGATGTTTTTGTGTTCACGCAAAAAATGTCCGCGAGATTTCCGTGAGAAAGTTACGCTTTCATGGCCTTTTCGCCGCGAGCCAAACCCACCACACCGGAGCGAGAGACTTCGACCAATTTAGTCACTTCACCTAGCGCATTAATAAACGCATCGAGTTTCTCTGATGTGCCGACCATTTGGATGGTATATAAATTGGCGGTGACATCGACAATTTGGCCGCGGAAAATGTCCGCCATCCGTTTAACTTCTTCCCTAAACTCGCCTTGGGCGCGGACCTTGATAAGGGCTAATTCGCGTTCAATATAAGCAGACTCGGTAATATTCGAAACTTTTAACACATCGATGAGTTTATGTAACTGCTTCTCTATCTGCTCTAACACCATTTCGTCGGCAACGACCGTGATGTTAAGCCGCGACAGTGTGATATCGTCCGTTGGCGCCACCGTTAAACTTTCAATGTTATAACCGCGCTGTGAAAACAAACCGACCACACGAGACAGGGCGCCGGATTGGTTTTCTAATAATACAGATATAATTCGACGCATTAGCATTTCTCCGTCTTAGTCAGCCACATTTCATTCATCGCACCACCGCGGATCAACATGGGGTACACGTGCTCAGTTTCATCCACCATGATGTCGATAAAGACCAATCTGTCTTTCATCGCCAGCGCTTCAGCCATTTTTGACTCAAGTTCGGCGGGATCGCTGATCGTCATACCTACATGGCCATAGGCCTCGGCAATTTTGGCAAAATCGGGTACTGAATCCATATAGGAATGTGAGTGACGGCCAGAGTAAATCATGTCCTGCCATTGTTTAACCATACCAAGGAAACGATTGTTTAAGTTGATAATTTTAACCGGCGTATCATATTGCAGCGCGGTCGAAAGCTCTTGAATGTTCATCTGAATTGAACCATCACCCGTGACACAGACAACCGTGGCATCAGGCATCGCCATTTTAACCCCCATCGCGGCGGGTAGGCCAAATCCCATGGTGCCTAGACCACCTGAGTTGATCCAGCGGCGCGGCTTATCGAACGGATAGTACAAGGCGGCAAACATCTGATGCTGGCCAACATCAGAGGCGACATAGGCATCGCCATTGGTTAGCTTATACAAGGTTTCAATCACTTGCTGTGGTTTGATGCGACCACTGTTTTTGTCATAGGCCAGACAATCGCGGCCGCGCCATTGCTCAATATCATTCCACCAAGTGGCGATGGCATCGTTGTCATTGTGCTCGTTCGATTCATCTAATAGTGTCAACATGCTGTCTAAAATACTGTCTGCCGACCCTACGATGGGAATGTCGACGTGGATAGTTTTTGAAATAGACGAGGGATCAATATCTATGTGCAAAATTGTTGCATTCGGGCAATATTTTTCCACATTATTAGTGGTTCTATCGTCGAAGCGCACACCAATACCGAAGATCAAATCGCAGTTATGCATAGTCATGTTGGCTTCGTAGCGACCGTGCATCCCTAGCATGCCTAGGCTGTTTTTGTGGGTACTTGGAAAAGCCCCGAGTCCCATAAGTGTGCTGACGACGGGAATATTTAATCTCTCAGCTAATTGTAAAATTTGCTTATCACAACCCGAGATAATGGCGCCGCCACCGACATAGAGCACAGGCTTTTTAGCCGCTAATAGTGCCTGTAGTCCACGACGGATCTGTCCTTTATGCCCCGAGGTTGTCGGGTTGTATGAGCGCATTTTCACGCTTTCGGGATAAATATATTCGTGCAGTAGCGCTGGGTTTAAGCAATCTTTTGGCAGGTCGACGACCACAGGCCCAGGACGGCCGGTAGAGGCAATATAAAAGGCTTTTTTTATCGTTTCAGGGATTTGAGTGGGATCTTTTACTAAAAAGCTGTGTTTGACCACTGGACGAGAGATGCCGATCATATCGCATTCTTGGAAGGCGTCATTACCGATAAGGTTGCTCGGTACTTGACCCGATAATACCACGAGGGGAATAGAGTCCATGTAGGCGGTGGCAATACCGGTAATCGCGTTGGTGGCACCGGGTCCTGAGGTGACTAATACCACACCCACTTTACCCGTGGCACGGGCGTAGCCATCGGCCATGTGTACGGCAGCTTGTTCGTGGCGAACGAGTATGTGTTCAATACCTGGGATAACGTGCAGGGCATCGTAGATATCTAAAACTGAACCGCCAGGATAGCCAAAAATGTGTTTTACGCCTTCATCAATCAAAGAACGCACTATCATGCTGGCGCCGGATAACATCTCCATGTGGAACTCCTATTGCATAGTACCGTTACGGTAAACAGTATTTTGTTACAGCGACGGTAATCGCTCTAAAAATTAAGCCTGAAGGGTAATTCAGACTCCGAAATGCTGAACTGACTTCGTAGAAGACAAGTGATTCATCCTTAGGATGCAGCAACTGTTGCAATGAACAGAATTTCATCATATTCAAAAAAAACAACATTTCAAGCCTTTAATGTAAAAAATAACCAACTTGAAACAATTTCACGTTTGAATGGCTGGATAACTTGCTGGAATCGCTAAGTAATCTAGGCTGATTTATGGGCTTATTTTATATTTTTCAGATTGTTAGATGCTTAAAAAGCAAAAACGGCACTAAAAGTGCCGTTTTGGTGTGGGACGTTAGATAAGCAGATACTTAACTGTTGCGATTAAATATTACTTATTTGCTACAAAAAGCCAATGCGCTGTTTTCACGCGATCAAACATGTGTTGCCGATGTGGCATTGGCATCCATGATTTCTTAAAAATAGATCCTTAAATCGTCGGCTGTATTTGATGCTTTGGACGATTAAATTGGCAAATACCGACTAACACAATAGAGCCTAACATGAGGGCAGAGAAGGGCACTGCTGTGCCATCATAGAACACCGCTAATAATGGCCCCGCTAACGCGCCACAGCCAAATCTTAAGGTGCCAATAACCGCCGTTGCCGTTCCGGTTTCTTGTTTGAACTTCATCAGCACTATCGCATCGGCGTTGACCGACATCACCCCTAGGCTGCCCATCAAAGGAATAAGCATGATCACGGTAAAATGATAGCTCATATCCAGTAGGTTGACGGTTAATAAACCAGCTCCCGCAATAGCGCCAAAAAAGGTCGATACGTGCAACATACGCAGCGAACCATAGCGGCCGACAATGCGAGTATTAATGATATTGGCCAACATCAAGGCGCCAACGTTGGTGCTAAACAAGATGGCAAAATAGGATTTATCTAAGGCAAAGACTTCCATATAAACGAAGGGGGATGCGGTGAGATAACAGAAAAACGCAAAAGACGTTAACACGCCGCTGGCAATGTTTAACTTAACGCCAGATCGGGAAAATACGGTCGCATAGGCACCAAGAAACGATTTTTGGCTGCGGGTATCCATATCTTTATCGCTGGGCATTTTTAGCGCAAACAGCACGAGTAATAACAGGGTTGCGGCATAGGCAGATTGAATGAAGAAGATTAAATGCCAATCACCGAGTTCTAAGATAACGCTGCCAATGCTAGGTGCCAGTAATGGCGCTAACATCATGATTAAACTCACGTAAGACATACCTTTGGCGGTATTGTCGCCATAGACTTCTTTGATGTATCCCGGCACCACCACAGTCGCTGCTGCGCCGATAAAGGCCTGCAAAAAGCGTAGTCCAAGAAAGATTTCGACTTGACCAGCAAAACCAATCAATAAACTTGTTAGCATAAAGCCACTCAGCCCCATTATCACCATAGGGCGACGGCCAATGCGGTCAGCTAAGGGACCGAAACACAACATGCCCAGTGCATAACCTGCTAAGTAGATACTCAGGGACTGTTGCACTGTTGTGATATCGGTATGAAAACTAAGGGCCAATGTCGACATCGCAGGTAAGTACATGTCGATGGCCAATGGTGTGATCGCGACAATCGCCGCTAGCATGGGAATAAGCAGTGCTAAATTCGGTATACGTCTGCCGTTATGGGCAGAAGGTTGTGATTGTGGGTCCACTGTTACCTCGGGTGGCGAAAGAATTGAAAGCGTATTTCTCAGGGTTATGCGGCGTGGTTTAAATTGTACTAGGACAATTCACTCTAATCCGTCCATTTTTAGCCAGCATCTTGCGCTAATTGGCGATGTTTGGGGAAAAGTGAATTGTGCTTCGATCAATTTTCACGGTAAGGCATTAAGCAATAGCATAGTAAAGCGCTAGGACAAATAAACCAATCTTTGCGATGATTTCTTTACCGTATTTTACCGATTAAATTGTAACTAAGTAGTAAGTCTCGATAATCGAGGCATAACCTTGGCGGCTCGAGCCGTTATCCTCCAATATGCTTCATTCAAAAGTGTTAGTTGTCATCTGAGTGTCACTGCTTTGTCATCTAGGTGTCTTTTATGCTGACTAATTTAGTGGGCTTTAGCTTCACCCTACTAAAAATAAAATATTCAGGAATGACACGATGAAAACACAACGACCCCCGCTTGCAGCCGCCATTATGGCGAGCTTATTACTCGGTGCTTGCAGCGGTGATGATGGCGCAGTAGGTGATAAAGGCGACAACGGCTTAAATTCACTGGTTAAAGTGACCGCATTAACTATCGGTGATGCAAATTGTCCCGCTGGTGGTCAGCGTATCGATACCGGATTAGATGCCAACCATAATGGACAATTGGATAACAGTGAAATTGCAGTCGCGCAAACCCAATATGTTTGCCAGCCACAAACTGCAAGCTTAAAAGCTGAGTTAATTGGTCGTCATCAGACTGGCGTTTATGGCTTAAGTGCCGCCGAAATCGTTGAATATCACAGTGCATCTAACCGTATTTTTGTGGTCAATGCGATTAGCGGCAAAGTCGATATTATCGATGGCAGCTTATTAGCGATGGCATCAAACGCCACAGATCCTTTAGCATTGAATAATCTCGACAAATTAGCAGAACTCGATGTTGCTAAGGATGTGGGTCAAACCTTTATGGGTAGCGTTAACAGCGTGAGTATTTCAGGCAACTTGTTAGCGGCTGCCATTGAGCGTGGTGACGCTGCAGGCAATAAAACCCAAGCCAATGGTTTTGTGGCTTTTTATCAACTTAACGGCACAGATGCTCCGCAGTTTATCAGCGCCGTCGAAGTCGGTGCTTTACCCGATAATGTAGTGTTCACCCACGACGGTAAAACCTTACTCGTGGCCAATGAAGGCGAACCTAATCCTGCTTATACCTTAGATCCTGAAGGCAGTGTTGCGCTGATTGCTATTACTGACGGTAAGCCTGCAGCCGCTGCGACCATCATAGATTTTAGTGTGTTTAATCAGGGCGGTGCGCATGCAAGTGAAATCACCGCTGACATTAAAATTAATGGTCCAATGGCGAGTGTGGCGCAGGATTTAGAACCTGAATATATCGCCATTAGCCATGATAACCGCCGTGCATTTGTCAGTTTACAAGAGAACAATGCTATTGCCGTGATTGATATCGCCAATGCGAAAGTCTCGAAGATTTTACCGCTAGGCCTCAAAGATTACGGGCTTGGTGTGAATAAAATTGATGTGAGTGACAAAGATAATCTTGTGAACCTGCAAAGCTACACTGGGGTGTACGGCATGTATCAACCCGATACCCTTGCTAGCTACCGTTGGAATAACACTGACTTTATTGTGACTGCGAATGAAGGTGACTCCCGTGACTATGCGGCTTTTTCGGAAGAAGCCCGCGCAGGGGATTTAGTGCTCGACTCGAATCATCCGCAATTTGCCAACGCGAAAGATAAAACCCAATTAGCGCGTCTTAAGGTAACGAAGAGCATGGGGGACGATGATAAGGATGGCGACTACGACAAAGTCGTGAGCTTTGGTGCTCGTTCCTTCTCGATTTGGAATGCTGATGGTCAGCAAGTGTTTGACAGTGGCAGTGATTTTGAACGTATTACCGCCGCACTACTGGGGGATAAGTTCAACAATAACAACGAAGAAAATAAAGGTGATAGTCGCAGCGATGACAAGGGGCCAGAGCCAGAAGCTTTAGCCCTAGGCCAAATTGGTCAACGACTATATGCCTTTGTTGGTTTAGAACGTACCTCTGGCTTTATGATCTATGACGTGACTAATCCTTTTGATGTGCATTTTGTCGACTATGTTGTGAACCGTGATTTTGAAGCTGACTTCGTTGTCGATACCGCTACAGGTGCAGTTAAAGGTGATGCAACATTGGCGGGTGATTTAGGGCCAGAAGGGATGAAATTTGTCAGTGCCGATAAAAGCCCTAACGGTAATCCTTTGTTAATCATAGGCAATGAAGTTAGTGGCACCACGAGTGTTTACCAACTTAAGATTAAATAGTGGTGCACTAGTAAGTTATAGCTAATGGCTCACCGATAGTTCATCAAGCTTGTTAGTAACATCAGCGCCAGTAGCATGCATGCTACTGGCGCTTTTTTTATTCACTTTTCTACAAAATTCGCCATTTTGTGTGAATTAACTTCATCTTAAATGGCGCATAAAAATTGGCTGAGCTTAATGGTCCTTTAAGCGCCTTTACACTACGGAATAGGCATTTTGTACGAGGGAGTGAATCGTTGCTTCGATACACTCAATTGCATGCTGAAATTGATTGTCGTTTTCGGCGCCACCAAGGCTCAAGCGGATAAAATTGTCATGGCAATTAAAGTCATCACCATTACGGACTAATATGCCTTTTGCGGCCAGTGCGGTAACGAGGTGATGGGCTTTGATATCTTCTGGCAGTTGTATCCAACCGTTTAACCCTCGCCAAGTTTGGGTTAATCCCAGCCGTTCGCCCATAGTGATACAGTGACTTTGGCGTTGACGTACAAGCGTATCTCGTTCTGCAGTGATATGACCTTTCTTTATCAACTGACAGGCTATTTCAATATTCAGCGGCGACACCATCCAGCATTGGCTATGAATAGCGAGTCGCACTTGGGCGATAAGGGCGTCAGGAACCAGAATAAAACCTTGCCTTAAGCCGCCAGAAAACAATTTGGACAGGCTGGAAATATAAATCACCCGTGGTATCGCCAGCTGTTTTGCTAATTGCCACAGGGGCGAATGCCATTCTTCAGGTAAACAATAATTCACGTCATCTTCAATGATATAGAATTGATATTGCTCTGATAATTCAAGGATTTTCTGCCGCTGTGATTCACTGTACTGAATGCAAGTGGGGTTTTGATTATTCAGCGTGAGATAGACTAATTTAGGGTTGTGGATCTGTAATAGGGCTTCAAAGCGCGGCAGATCTAATCCTTCGTGGGTAAGGGGCACTCCAACGCTAGTGACACCAAGCTGTTTAGCACAAATTCTCACGCCTGGATAACTGTATTGCTCGTGTAACAGTACATCGCCTGTTGATAAAAATGCGCTCAAACAGGCAAAAATGGCTTGCTGGCCGCCATGGGTAAAGACCAGTTGCTCGGGCGTTTGCTGTATGCCGCGTTGGTTTAACCATTGGTGGAACACTTGTTGGTGTTGATCTAATGGACTGGCGCGATAACCGAGTAACTGACTCAATTTAGTGGGGTCTTTCGCTAATTGGCTGAGGCAATCGCTTAGGGTGCTGATTTGATCTGTGAGTGGCTGCTGACAGGTCGCCATATTCAATTGTACGTTACCCATTTCAGGTACAGGGGAGGCGTTGACATAGGTGCCATCTCCCACTCGTGCTTCGACGTAACCTCTTTGTTCCGCCAATGCATAGGCGCGGGTCACAGTGCCAATAGTGATGCCTAAGGCATCGGCTAAACGGCGCTGCGGTGGCAGTTTACTGCCTTGGGTTAACACCTTCTGCAAAATGCCTTGTTCTATGGCACTGACTAAGCGCTGATATTTCGGGCCTGAAAAAGTCGTTAGGTCTGGCGTCCAGATTGTACCCATGACAATAAATCCATTGATCTCTAATATTCTCCGTATATTATTTATTGCATCTTTTTATGTCAATAAATGTATGCATACAATTTAAGGCGAATATGAATACTGCACTACTTTATGATCCACAATTATGGACTTTAATGGCCTCGACCGCGCTGTTTTGCGCGACTATGACAATGACTCCCGGACCGAACAATATTCTCTTAGCTAGCTCTGGAGCGCATTTTGGTGTGCTGCGTACCGTGCCACATATTGCAGGGATCCGCTTGGGTTCGACCTCTTTACATCTTGCGGTATTATTCGGCCTCGGTACCTTGTTTGAAGCATTACCGGTATTGCACCAAGTATTGAAATATTTCGCTTTGGCGTATTTGCTGTATCTCGCATACAAATTAGTGACGTCGCCAGTGCAGAGCACGCATTTGGATGATGGACGAAAACCTATGAGGCTCATTGAAGCTGCATTATTTCAATGGATTAATCCTAAATCTTGGATGTCGACGATTACCCTGTGTAGCGCTTTTACATTAAGTGGCGATGGCTTTTGGTTGAGTGCGTTTCTTGGCGTATTGATGTTCAACATAGTGGGATTTCCTGCATCATTTACTTGGGTATTTGTCGGTGCAGCGATCAGTAAGAAACTCAATACCGATAGACGTAAGCGCCATTTTAATTGGTTTATGGGCAGCTTGCTCTTAGTGTCATTACCTATGATATTACGCTAGCTTGGCTTGAATTAAGTGCCTAAGCCTATAAATATTCTGAGGAAGACACTCGCGTAATGATTGGCTTTATGCCATAACCAACATACTATTGATGGCTTTTTAGGTAATGACCTTTTAGCTGAACATTTTCAGTCTCAGTTATACTTGTTGCTTATCTTGATAGTGTGTATATGGAGGTTGCCGAGTGAAGTTCCCTAGTTTGATTTCGTTTATGCCGGGATTGGCGCAATTATTACAATATGAAAAGCAATGGCTTAGGGATGATGTGCGCGCAGGCTTATCCGTTGCCGCTGTGGCATTACCCGTAGCGATTGCTTATGCCCAGCTCACAGGTGTGAATGCTGCCGTGGGTTTGTATTCCTGCGTATTACCAATGTTGGTATACGCACTATTTGGCACCTCAAAACAATTAATCGTGGGTCCAGATGCGGCGACTTGTGCTGTTATCGCCGCGGTTGTCACGCCCCTAGCTGCAGGGGATAGTATGAAGCACTGGCAGTTAGTGATGACCATGACGGCCATGACAGGCTTTTGGTGCTTGATTGCGAGTCGCTTTAGGCTGGGGGTTCTCGCCGATTTTCTATCAAAACCGATTTTGATGGGGCTGCTTAATGGCGTTGCAATTACCATTATCGTGGGACAGTTTTCAAAAATATTCGGTTTTACCTTCGATGAGCGCTATTTAATTGAGCGCCTCAGCGGTGCGCCTTCTTACTTATCCAAAACCCATTGGCCGACATTGACTATGGGGATTGTGACGCTAGCGACTTATGCCTTAGTGAAACGGTTTCGCCCCCAATGGCCTGCTTCTATGTGCGCAATGGCGATGGCGGCTTTCCTTGTTTGGGTGTTTAACCTTACGAGCTTTGATATTAGCGTCGTCGGAGAAGTGACCTCAGGATTACCTTCATTTCAAGCGCCTGTATTTGATTTAGGTATCGCCCGTGAGCTTGTGGTACCAGCGCTTAACTTAGCCATGGTGAGCTTTGTGAGCATGATGTTGACGGCTCGAAGCTTTGCGGCAAAAAACGGTTACGATATAGATGCCGATAAAGAGTTCAGGGCGTTAGGAATAGCCAATATAGCGTCTGCCATATCTCAAGGTTTTGCGGTGAGCGGCGCGGATTCCCGCACTGCGGTTAATGATGCCAATGGTGGTAAGAGCCAGTTAGTGTCTATCATTGCGGCGGTATTGATTGGTGTTGTGGCGCTATTTTTCACTGCGCCTTTGAAGTTTATCCCCAGTGCCGCCTTAGGTGTGGTGCTGGTAATTGCCTCTATCTCGCTTATCGATTTAAAGTCACTGTGGAATCTGCGAGTGCGGGATAGGTCTGCTTTTCTACTTGCCTGTATCACCTTGTTCTCTGTGTTGTTTATTGGGGTTATCCCTGGGATAACCTTGGCTGTATTACTGGGTTTATTCCAGTTCCTCGCTACTGTGATGCGGCCTACGGATCAAGTGCTTGGTTTAGATCATAAGGGCGTTATCCGCAGTGTCGATGAATCGGGTAAAGCTAAATCGGTTCCAGGAGTATTTATATATCGCTTTAATTCGCCGTTAACTTACTTTAATGCGACGTATTTTAAGCGCCGTTTACTGGAAAAGTTTATTCGGGAATCTGAGCCGGTCGATTGCATCATTATTGATGCAGTGCCTTGTTTTACCCATTTGGATTTAAGTGTGATGGCCATGTTGGCTGATTTGCATCAACTGCTTAAAAAACGTGGCGTTCGTTTAGTGCTTGCGGGACGTAAACGGCAGATGCTGAGTTGGTTTGAGCAAGCGGGTATGCAGACAGGGGAAGGCGGCATTTTGATCCGACCAGATTTGTATCTCGCCCTTAAAATGAATCAAAGCTATAAACAAGCCTTGGCTGAAGGGCAAGCGCCTGTGATCCAAAAAGTTCCTGATGACTCGGTATTGTTGCACAGTCATTTGTAGTTAACTGTCATGCCTTGTTTGATTAAACTGGGTCGTAAAAATAGCGCAGCTTAAGGTTGCGCTATTTTTTTCTTAATTTGATAAGTAAATCAATTGGATGACTAGCTTTTTGAAGGTATTCAGTTTTACCATTTAGTCTTTGAGAATTCTATCTAGGGGAATAAAACCGTGAAAACCATAATAACCCATAGGGCCGAGTATCAGACTCAGTAGGCACCATAAGCACTTTTTGTTGGTGCTGAGATCCACTTTACTCTTGAAAGCCCGAAGGGCAAATAGACAATGCAATAGCACCAGGCCCCCAAGCATAATAACGATATTAATATCCATATTTTCCAACTGTCTTATCCTTGTGTTCTATCATTCACGTCCTTGAGTCTTTAGGCGTGGTTACTTTTCTTGAGAAGATTGTCTAGCTTCGATTAGCTAAATTAGTTACCTAGTGGCAAATACCTTACTCGAATATTTTACCGATGGCTATAACATAAAATAAAAATAATCTTTAAATCTTATTGGCTTACACGTCTCCTAACAAGCAAATTGGAGAATGGCTAGCGTCCCAGATCACATATTTTTCCATCGCACGAATAAATATTTCACTCGAAATAAGTCGATTTAGCCAAGCGGCGACTCGCGGAAAATCATCACTAAGTGCACGTTTAAGATCCACTGCGGCAAATTGGCGTACAAAAGGTACGATTGCGTAGTCGGCAAGGCGAGGTGTATCGGCGACTAAAAAGGGGTGTTGCCCTAAGCATGTTTCAAGTTGCAGGAGGAAATGACTCGCCTGCTGATAATAATAAGCTTGCGTTTGCTCAGGGTAACGGTCGGCATATTTATAGCGGTCAAGCCATGGTTTAAATTGTTGATCATTTTGTGTGATAAGCTGTGCCATTTTATCTTCAATAGCAGGATTTTGCTGACACAATAGATCTAAGGGGTCTGCTTGCGTGAGTGCCCAGCGCATGATCTCAAGACTTTCGGCAATCACCTCACCGTTTGCTAGTACTAATACCGGCACAGTCCCCTTAGGTGAGGCAGCTAGCATTTGTGGTGGTTTGGCTTTAAGGGTGATTTCACGGACTTCAACATTGCATTGGGCTAATAAGAGTCCCAAACGTGCTCGCATAGCATAGGGGCAACGGCGGAAGGTGTATAAGACGGCTAGCGTCATTCGGATTTCCTCTACTGTACGGCGCTATTGCGATGGAAGTTGATGCGACTAAAGCTGACGTCAGCATGTTTATTGACGACGCGAGTATGCCAATGCAAATGTTGCGTGCCAATCATGCAATATTCAAAGGGCGCAGATGGTAACGCTTTCATACTGGGATTTCTGTTTAATTTGCCATCATAGAATGATTTTTCTCACCACTGTGCGTAAAGAATTAAAGACCCTGTATTTTATCTGTGTTTATCTTGCTGTGACTCAGGTAGAATTCCGCGCTATTTTTGGGATCTGCAGCAAGGCTGCAGATGATTGATTTGTTTATGCACTGGAAATTAAGTTCCAGCCAGCAAAGAGGGTGTTATGGCTAAAGTTGTCGTATGTGCGTTATATAAATTCGTGTCGTTACCGCATTTTGAATCTATCCGAGCGCCATTGCTTGCTATGATGGAACAGGCCGAGATCAAAGGCACTCTGCTCCTCGCAAGTGAAGGGATCAATGGCACAGTTGCTGGCACTCAAGAAGCTATTGAAGCGTTATTAGTGTGGCTTAATAGCCAAAATGGCCTAGATAATATCGTTCACAAGTTATCATTTGACGATGAAATGCCGTTCTACCGCACTAAAGTCAAACTGAAAAACGAAATCGTGACTATGGGCGTTGAAGGTATTGACCCACTTAAAGTGGTTGGCACCTATGTGAAGCCTCAAGATTGGAATGCGCTGATTTCTGATCCGGACGTGATTTTAGTCGACACCCGTAACGACTATGAAGTGCAAATCGGCACTTTCAAAAATGCCATTAATCCTGTGACTGAAACCTTCAGAGAATTCCCTGAATATGTGAAGCAGAATCTTGATCCTGCTAAACATAAGAAGGTCGCCATGTTCTGTACTGGCGGTATTCGCTGTGAGAAATCAACTGCTTATTTAAAAGAGCAAGGCTTTGACGAGGTCTATCATCTCGAAGGTGGTATTCTTAAATACCTTGAAGAAGTCAAAGCGGAAGAAAGCCTGTGGGAAGGCGAGTGCTTTGTATTTGATAACCGCGTTGCGGTAAATCATGACTTGAAGAAAGGCCAATACGATCAATGTAATGCTTGTCGTATGCCAATCACCGAAGCTGAAAAACAGAGTCCTGCCTATGTGCAAGGTGTCAGTTGCCCACATTGTATCGATAAAATTTCTGACGAGCAGCGTAAACGTTTCGTTGAGCGTGAACGTCAAGTGAATCTGGCTAAAGCCCGTAATGAAGCGCATATCGGTAGCGATGTGAATCAAGTGATTGAAGCGCGCCGTGAGAAAAAAGAAGCGCAGCGTCGACTCGCCGCCGAGAAAAATAACGCGAAAAAATCGCAAGCGCTTTAACTTTATATGCCATTAGATGGGTCGTGAGTGAGTTCGTCGTGAGTTAGTCATGAGCTTGTTTCTCACTCAGGCCGCTTTCACATGGCTCTCACAGTGAATATGGCTTGCACTCTGGCCCGACTCGTTCGGGCCATTTTTTTATGCCGATTTTAGTTTTAGTGTGTTTAGTGTGAATGTGCTTTAACTCATTTTTAAACCATTATTTATCATAGCGCTATGCAGAAAACCTTAAATTTATGATAACTTTCAGTCGCTAGTATTAAAAACGTTAGTATTAAAAACGCTAGCATTTCAAAAAAGTCGAGTGCTATATACGAAGGGAGCGATTCAGTGCAAGGTAGGCAAAGCGCATGAGCATTTGGAAAGAGCTATACGATATTTTTGATAAGGAACGCAGTCGCTGGCAGCAATCGAGCGCCAGTAAGCAGGCGATTGCCTTTGAATTAAAAGCCAATTTGGGTTTTCTGGCCGATGCGTTAAGCAGCGGTTTATCGCAAAGCGCGATCGCCAGCGGTTTAGAATGCAGTATTTTTGAGGCAAAACTGAAAGAGGGCGCAGCACTCACTGCGTTAAATCACCGTAAAGTGACACTGAAATTTATTGGTGAATTTGCCGAGTTTGCTAAGTATGTCGGTAAAGAGAACGACGCTTTAGTCGAGAATGCTTACGCTAGAATCAAATCACTGCAGAAGTTAGTCGCGGCAGAGCCCGATAAAAATTATGATCTTAAGATTAAATCCCTGTTTCGCTTTTTAGTCTTTTTAGTGGCGCACCTTGAGGAGCAGCCATTGAGTCGCACATCAGCGAAAAAAGCCTAAGGCTGATGAGTAGCATTGGCTAGCTTGTTATTTGAGAGACAAAAAAGGCGCCTGTGGCGCCTTTTCTATGTTTGCGAACGTCATTGCTCAGTGTTTATAGCACAGTCTTTAAAAGGCGTGTTCAAGAGCCATCTTTAGACTCACTCTTTAAAAGCCGCCATTGAGCTTAGCCCCTAGGTGGTTCAGTTTTGCTTTGATCTGCTTTATTGGGTTCTGAGTCCGCAGAACCTGGCTTGTTTGAAGCCGCATCGGCATCATTGTCTGCTGCCGAAGGCTTCGCAGTACTTGACTTTATCTGCTTATCTTTACCATGTTGACCGAACTGCGGCAGTTTGAACTTAGCACTGTACTTCAACGCAGCAAGATTGCTGGCGATGACACCGACGATCAAAATAATAATGATCCAGACTTCTAAGGTCGACATACTCAGCTCCTGTTTCGAATTGACTCGCGCACACCTAACGGGCGATTAATCAACCGCTAAACGTTGCTCACATTTACGAATGTCTTCTGGCGTATCAACTTCAATAGAATCAAAGGCGCTAATGGCGATTTTGATTTTATGGCCGTACTCTAATGCACGTAATTGCTCGAGTTTTTCCAGATCTTCTAGGCGACCTAATGGTAGGGCGGCGAAGGCCTGTACGAATTTGCGTGTATAAGCATACACACCTAAGTGCTTATAAACGGGGTAATCTTGAGTATCGCGGCCAAAAGGAATACGCGAACGAGAGAAATACAAGGCGTAGTTGTTGTTATCGAACACCATCTTCACATGCATAGGATCGCCAAGCTCGGCTTTATTGACGATTTCAAAGCCTAAGGTTGCCATTTCAAACTCACCAGGGTGACGCTCGAAGAGGCTGATGACTTGCTCGATAGAGGTTGGGTCAATAAGAGGTTGATCGCCCTGTAGGTTGATCACTAAGTCGTCATCTTTTAGTCCCAGTTGGTTTATTGCATCATTGATACGATCTGTACCCGAGGCTGCATCTGGGCTGGTCATGACTACTTTGCCGCCAAAACCTTCAACGGCCGCTTTAATGCGATCATCATCGGTAGCGACGTAAATATTGGTGAGGCCTTTGGCTAACGACGCGCGTTCATACACGTGTTGGATCATTGGCTTGCCGTTAATCGGGGCTAAGGGTTTGCCCGGGAAGCGGCTTGAACCGTAACGAGCCGGGATTAACAGAGTCACATTCATCAAATTATCCTACTTTTATCAAAGATATACAGTGTAGATATACAATGCATATAGACAAAAGGGCTCACAATTGAGCCCTTTTAACATGTGTTAGAGCTTAGATGCGACGGAACAGGGCTGTCAACATTTCATCTGTGACTTTCTCTTCCCAACCCGCGCCGTAAACGTTAGCCCATAGTGGACCCATGCTCTTAGTCACGGCAACCATTTTCGCTATGGTTTCGTCTGGCAGATCTTTACAGATGTTCTTCGGCAGCGTGATGTTATGTTTCTTCATCATCAGACGGAACTCTTCAACGCCTTCTGGATAGAATTCTTCTAACACATCAAAGGCGATACAGTTGCCGATACCGTGGTGGTAACCCAGGATATAGGACAGACCGTAAGAAACCGCATGACAGGCACCCACTTGGCTATAAGCTATGCTCATGCCGCCCATGAAAGACGCCATCATTAGCTTGTCGTCTTTTTCTACGTGGTCGTCTAAGTACACTTGGCGACATAAATCCATCGCTTTTTCAGCGTAGGATTTAGAGAACTCGTTTAAGAAGGTACCTTGTAACGATTCAACACAGTGGATATAGCAATCCATACCTGTGTAGAACCATTGGTCCGTTTCCACGCCTTCGATTAACTCAGAATCCATGATGATTTGATCGAATACTGTGTAATCTGAGTTCAGGCCTAGCTTACGTACTGGACCACATAATACGGCGGTGCGTGACGCTTCTGCACCAGTACCAGAAATCGTTGGGATACCAATGTGGTGTATCGCTGGGTTCTTGATTAAGTCCCAACCTTGATACATAGCAGAGCCACCTGGGTTTGTCAGCATCAGCGATACTGCTTTAGCCACGTCCATGGTTGAACCGCCACCTAAACCGACGACGCTCACTGGCAGTTTGCTATTGAAAGCTTGAACTTGTTCAGTCAGGGCATCGATTTGAATTGTGCTTGGCTCTTCATCAACGTTAACCCAAATCACCATGTCTTGTGCTTTAGCTGGAATGCGGCCCTCAAGGGCTTTGCCTTGATGCACGTCATCGACTAAAAACACCACGAAGTCGTCGGCGGTTTTACGTTCAGCAGCTAACACTTCATCCAGTTGGACGAATGAGCCACGGCCGAAGATCATTTTTTCAACTACTTTAAAATTCTTAAAACTCATTGCAACAAACTCCCGTAGAATTATTGGGCAAATGCTTTCTTGATGTTTTCGATACGCTCGGCGATCTGAGCATCGGTCCAAGACAACTTGATGAGCATAGAAATCGTGCGGCTCATAATGGCATCGGATTTAGGCACAGAAACTTGAGTATAGTCAGGTCTGTCGGCGATTAATGTGATTGGCAACGCAGCAGATGCCTTAAGCTCCTGAATGTGTTTCCAGTTTTTCAAATAATGCCAGTTGTTTACATACCAGTAGAAGCAGCCATCAACGCCGTTTTCAGCCAGTTTTTTGCTGATTTCTTGCGTGCGCGCTTCGGTTGGCAACATAAAGGTTAAGAAGCCAGCCGAGTCGCCTTCTGGATCTGGGATCTGGCGGAAGGTGACTTCTGGGATAGCGGCCATTGCATCTTTAATGGTCTTTTTGTTTTTACGTTGAATATCGATAATGGTATCGAGTTTACGTAACTGCGCTAATCCTAAGGCGGCATTCATTTCCGAAATACGGAAGTTCAAGCCAATGATAGGGTGTGACTCTGCACCGCGGTCTTTACCAATATGGTCATGGCCGTGATCTGAGAACATGTGCGCATTGTTGTAGATTTCTGTGTTGTTAGTGATCACAGCGCCACCTTCACCACAGGTGATGGTTTTGACTGAATCGAATGAGTAACAACCCACATCCCCGATAGTACCTAGGGCTTGGCCCTTGTAGCTACCACCGATGGCTTGGCAAGCATCTTCTAAAATCAGTAAGTTATGTTTTTTACAGACGGCTTTGATCTCGTCCATCTTCGCCATAGAACCGCACATGTGCACTAAGTTGATGGCTTTAGTGCGTGGGGTAATCGCGGCTTCGATACCTTCTGGAGATAAACACAATGTCTCATCGATTTCGGCAAAAATCGGAATAGCGCCTGCCATAAAAATTGCTTCAACTGAGGCTACAAAGGTAAAAGGTGGCACGATAACTTCATCGCCAGCACCAATGCCTGCAGCCATCATGGCCGTTTGCAGCGCAGCAGTACCGCTTGATAAAAGGTGAGCATGCTTCACGTTCATCTTCTCGCACAGTAGTTGCTCCATATCGCGCGTCTTCCAGCGATCATTACGCATATGGTCGAAGTTGTAACGGAAGGTAAAACCGTTTTCCATAACGTCAGCGACTTCCTGCTTCTCTTCAGGACCAAATAATTCAAAACCGGGCATGGAAGGTATCTCCTTAGAATTTGTGGCGCATAGGTCGCCTGCAATTAACTGGCGGATTATAACTGGCGTAATAGACCCTTGCGATGTTTTATTGCTGAAAATTGTCATGGAAAAAGAAAAACCTGCACAGGGGCAGGTTTTATCTGAGCATAGATGACACTCAGCTAAGGGTTGAAAGCCTATATTCAGGCTGTTAGCGTGGATTGGCTAAACCATGTTCACGGTCAACCGTGACATCTAAATCTGTCAGTAAACCGTTATCAATGCCGTAAATCCAGCCGTGTACCGCCACTTCTTGGCCGCGATCCCAAGCTTCTTGCACTATGGTTGAACTGGTCACATTAGCAACCTGCTCAATCACGTTTAGCTCGCACAGGCGATCAAAACGTTTGGCTTCGTCCATCTGTTGTAATTCTTCCTGATAAATACGATAGATATCACGTAAATGCCCGAGCCAGTTATCGATGAGTCCTAAGCGTTGCTGACCCATGGCCGCGCGCACACCACCACAGCCGTAGTGACCCACCACCATAATATGCTTCACCTTGAGCACATCGACGGCGTATTGCAGTACAGATAAGCAGTTAAGATCGGTATGGATCACCATGTTGGCGATATTACGGTGAACAAAGACTTCACCGGGCATAAGATCAATGATTTGGTTTGAGGGTACGCGACTATCTGAGCAGCCAATCCACAGGTATTCAGGATGTTGCTGTTTCGCTAATTGTTCAAAAAAATCAGGATTTTCTTGGCGTATACGTCCGGCCCAGCGGCGGTTATTGTCGAATAAAGGTTTGAGTAGTTTCATTTTAACCTATTGTTTTATTGACATATAAAATGTCTTCTCATGCTCTAATTCATGCAAGCAGCACATTTTTAGCAAGAGTATACCAGCAAATTTGGCTCTGCTGGTCTATCCAATTAAGGTTTGAATCAGGATATTGAAAAATCGAGATTATTTTTTCTTAACAGTACTGCAAATGGATAAGCCCTCTCTGAGGGGGCAAGCACCATTTGATAGTGTGTTTGTTTATATCGCGCTAATGCTGAGTGGAAACCTTGTCCGCCACAGATTAAGGCGGACAAGGATGATGCCGTATGGGTTAGAACTTACTGATCACTTTCACGCTGTCGTTTACTTCGCTGACGTCAACAAATCCGATCATATTGGGATTGGCGGCAATCAATGCGAGCATTTCAGCGCTGGAGTCGACGACTTTGGGCGGTTGACCTTGGCCTGAAAAGACCAGTTTTGACCAATAGGCTTTTAACTGACTCTCGGTTTTATTAAGGATCTGTTTAACAAAAGCATCACGTGCGGGCGTGCCTTCAGGTTGATCGAGTGCGACGACAGTGCCACCACTGGGGAAAGACTTGAGTTTGCCTAAATAGATCCGTGAAATATCCGCAGCGCTAATTTCTGACGTATTAGAAGGGTGCACCACGACGGCAATTTCGGCTTGAACACAGGCACTGCCAAATAGAAGCGCACTGGCGACTAAGGTTTTTATCATCAACCGAGAACTTATTAATAGTTTCATGCTTAACTCCTTAAAAAACTAAGTCTATTGCCATACTCAGCAACTGTTCATCGGAGGACGGTTTGTCATTACTGTAGTTGGTGTACTCTAGTTTCAGTGCGGCAGAAGGATGGAAATCCCAGCGGGTACCTATGATGTAGTAGGCGCTGTCTTCCTGTTGTGCTTCAAGCGCCGCTTGTGTACCAAAAACAAGCGGTGCGAGTGCAGCTTGGTTTGCCGGTGGCAGACCATTGTAAACAGGTAACATAGCGTCATAGGCATCGTATTGGGGCTCACCTTTATCAATACCGTAGGTTAAGTGGAAGGTGAAATCGTGATAGCGGATCCCGCCGGAAACAAAGGCTGAATCTTGAATATTAAAGCTACTGGGATCGACATCAATTCGTGTGTATTCGGCCAAAATAAACCATTTTTCAGCATCATATTTAACGTTAGCGCCAATGAGTAACGCGCTGTCATTAATTGGTAAAAGATCATCAACCACTTGCTGAGTAAAGAGTCCGGTTTGAGAAATTGCATTGCCTAAGCCAAGCAGTGCGGGTAATTCGTAGGAGAAATCGGTAACTATGCCAATATTTAAACCGTACTCAAACCCATAGGTTACAAAGTTAAAGTTCATTATGTGGCCCTCGGCGGAGAAGGGCGCAGGAGGCGTTGATGAACCCGTAGGCGAGTAGTCAGAAACTGAAGTGGTAATGTATTTATAGGTCAAACCTACTTCGGTATCTCCCCATAAATCGGCATAAACTAAGCCTACACCTTCACCTGAATTAAATGGCAGTGAATAAACTCCGCGGGGCGGAGTGATCCAATGATAGGCATAGCCTACATCAATATAATCGGAGTATTTATAGAGATTAAAACGTTGGCGACCTGCCATAAGCATAAGTTTGTCGCTGATGTCATAGGAGATATAAGCCCATTCGAATTCAGCGCTATAATCGTTACTGCCTCTGGATAGCACTTGTGCAGTCGCTCTTAAGCCACTACCAAGATCGGCGGTAAATTGTAAGGCAACTTTGGAATCATTATTAAAATCGAGTTCTTTATCGTAACCATAATAGCTTTTATCGTCACTTAGACTCGAGCCCGCGACAATAGAGGCAAATCCATTTATTTGAACATCGGCATAAAGAGACGGTATATAAAGTGTGCTGAATACGCAGAGGGCAACTGTACTTTTTCTCATGGCAGAATACCTTGTTGAGGGAATACAGTATAAAGGTAGTTGATAATTAGTAGATTTCACCTTTGTGCAACATTTTTTAAGCCGCTTGGAACAAAAACAAGGTCTTTACTTGTTAATAGAGGTTTCACAGATGAGTTTAATGAAACGAGGCGTGCTCAATAACAGACTTTAATAAAGTAAAGCCTAATGTATTTATCCATAAAATAGGAATTAAGTATGGGTGAGCAATATTGATATAAGCATATCTTAGTAACATGTGCTAAGTAGAAATACTCATCTTCAAGATGCGAGTTTTCGCACCTTGAAGCGTAGATTTAGCGATTGATTAATAATGTTTAGCCAGAAAATCGGCTAAATGTTGGTTAATAAATTCCGCTTGTTCGAGAGTTGATATGTGTCCTGCCGCAGGAATATGCACAAGTTGGCTGCCGTCAATGGCATCACTCATCAGGTAACTTTCCAATACGCTGCGGGCCTTATCTTCCACGCCAGCCATGATGAGGCAGGGTAGCGTCAATTGCTCGGCGTATTCCATGGTATCGCGACGACCAAAAATCATTTGTCCAAGTTTAACTATCGTGGGGATTTGCTCCGCTGTGATACTGGTAAGGGACTGTTCAAAGCCCGTAACCAGTTCGGGAGTGTTATTCGCGGCATCATTGGCGAAGAATAAAGGTGAAATTGCACTGATCAGCGGCGCAGGGATCGCCTTAGCGGCGGTAATCATATCCAGCATGCCATCATATTTCGCACGGGTGACTTCGGGTTCGAAACCGATAAAACTGTTGAGCATAACGAGGGTTTTAACTCTTGTTGGTGCTTTCAGTACCAATTCTGCGCCCCACATAGCACCGACAGATTGTCCGACAACACTAAAGTGAGTTATCTCAAGAGCATCCATTAGCTCAAGCATTTGATCGGCAATATCGAGTAGCGTTTTGCAGTTATTGGGCAGTAAATCTGACTGACCATGGCCCCAAAGTTCAGGCACTATGCAGCGATACTGGGCGCTTAAGGTGGCAATTTGAGGCGCCCACATAGCGCTATCCCATAAATAACTGTGCCCAAACAACAATACAGGGCCTGAGCCGACATCAAGGTAACTTAATTTTCGATCGGCAATAACAAGCTGCTGACGGTGTGAAGAAAAATCCATAAAACCTACTTTATCAAATATATCATTGTGTTAAACCGCATTTTGGCGCCAATTTTGACGATATAGCGCTATGCTTAACCTGTGTTGACTGATCTTGGCGAGTATTTCGTGATTAGGGCTGAGCGATACGCAGCACGTATTCATCTATTAGATTGTCTAATCGGGCGAGTACTGCATCTTTTAGCAACATATCACTGTTTTCTAACAGGATTGCCAGTTCGGCACGATCGAATTGTGGCAACAATAACTGTGCTACAGGGAAATAGCTGATGTGCCAAGGCTCAGGACTTACCGCACTTTGTCCCTGCTGAAACGGGAAGTAAAAGCCAAAATCATGGGCATTTTCTACCAGCCAAGCATGTAATTTAGCGCAGGGACCACCCTGAACATATTCAGCTTCAACAAGGCGCAGGGCTTTAACATCAATTTGAGCCGCATCGAACACATCGAGATCGGTACCCCAATGGTGGCGTGAAGCGCCGGGCAACGCCGACCAGAGCAAAATCAAGTCAACTATGGCATCGTCACTTAAGCCCTGAATATTGACCGGTAACTCATTGGCATCCAATACCGCGCGTTTACCGCTAGCCTTGGCATTCCAAATTGCCAGTTGCCGTTCAAAGGGACGATGTGCCGAGCAAATCGCGAGTTTTATGCCCGCATCTTCAGCTTTTGCCGCCATAGACTTAAAGGCGATAGCTGTGTTCTCCTCTAACCCAAAGCTATGATAACCAAGGTGATACGGGCTTAAATAATCCACCAATTCAGGGGAGCTTAAGCCGTAAAGCTTTGCGGTTTCGGGACGGATCTTCAGATGTGCTAACACAGTAATTGTTCCAAAATGACTTCATAACACAGAGCTAACTGCTCAAGGTCATCCACTTTAACGCATTCATTCACTTTATGAATGGTGGCGTTGACAGGGCCAAGCTCTAACACTTTGGCGCCCGTTGGCGCGATAAAGCGACCGTCTGACGTGCCGCCTGTGGTTTGTGGATCGGTTTCATAACCTGTGACTTGGCGGATCGCGATACGGGTTGCATCTAATAACGGGCCATCACCGGTTAAAAATGGTAGGCCATTGAAAATCCAGCTGATATCGTAATCTAGCTCATAGGCTTTCAGTAGAGTTTCAACTCGCTCAATCAAGATTTCGGCGGTCACTTCGGTGGAGTAACGGAAGTTAAACATCACTTCCAGTGCGCCAGGGATCACATTTGATGCACCTGTGCCGCCATTAATATTGGCGATTTGGAAGCTGGTGGGCGGAAAGAACTCATTGCCAATATCCCAGTGCATTTGACTTAGCTCGGCTAAGAAAGGCGCGGCTTTGTGGATTGGATTATCGGCAAGGTGTGGATAGGCCACGTGACCTTGAATGCCTTTCACGGTTAAGTTGCCGGTTAAACTGCCGCGGCGACCATTTTTGACCACATCGCCCAGCTTTAGGGTTGATGAGGGTTCGCCGACTAATGCCCAAGTGATCTTCTCGTTGCGCGCTTCTAAGGTATCAATGACTCGCGTCGTGCCGTTGATGAATGGACCTTCTTCATCGCTGGTGATCAAAAAGGCGATAGAGCCATGATGATCGGGATGTTTAGCCACAAACCGCTCGGTGGCAATGATCATAGCCGCCAGTGAGCCTTTCATGTCCGCTGCGCCTCGGCCATATAAGTAGCCATCAATGATGGTGGGCACAAAAGGCGGCGTGTGCCAGCGGCTCACATCGCCTGTCGGCACAACGTCTGTGTGACCCGCAAAACAAAAAACGGGGCCTTCATTACCACGGCGAGCCCACATATTGGTGGTGTCTTCAAATACCATAGGTTCGATATTAAAGCCGATGGCGCTGAGTCTTTCAGCCATTAAGGTTTGGCAGCCTTCATCAAGCGGTGTTACCGAAGGGCGGGCGATCAGCGCTTTTGTTAGTTCTGTAACGGGATAATTGTCTGCTGGCATCATACTGAGAATACTCTTTTATAGGCGGCTTCATCAAAGCCAATCAGCACTTGTTCACCGACGACCAAGACGGGGCGTTTGATCAGTGTCGGTTGCGCCAGCATAAGTTGAATGGCTTTGGCTTGATCGATATTGGTTTTATCTGCGTCACTGAGGGCACGAAAGCTTGTGCTGCGCTTATTGAATACGGTTTCCCAGCCTGAGGTTTTACACCAGAATTCGAGGTCTTCTTGACGTAGGCCGTCATCTCTAAAATCATGGAAATGAACTGGAAGTTGATGATTTTCAATCCATTTACGTGCTTTACGCACTGTATCGCAATTCTTAATACCGTAGAGGGTCAAAATGATGCTCCAGTGTGGATGGACGCTTGGCTTGCAAGCATTGATTTTGCTGGCATTGTGGCATTGTGCGTCGCATGTCACAAGTGGGATGTGTTGCCGATATCTGGTGATTAATAAAACGTTAATTTTCTAGAGATAATAATCGCTGGTGACTTGCTTTGGTTTAACTTTTTAACACTTGTTTAACTTAAGTGCCTTGTATATATTGTTTTTCCATTAAAATCAGTTTGATTTAAGCATTGAGGTCAATGCGCTTTTAAAGGATTAAGATGCACAGCGATGTTTCATTGCAGCGATTTAAGCAATTTCCGCGCTTGATGTGGATATTTTTGTTTGGGTCTTTTATCACCCGTGGCAGTTATTACATGGTGTGGCCATTCTTAGCCGTTATTTTATATGAGAAATTTGCGCTAAGTGCCACAGAGGTCGGCATGGTCTTGTCCAGCGCCGCGATTATTTCGGTATTTACGAGCTTTGTTGGTAGCTCATTGTCCGACAGAATCGGTCGTCATAAGCTGATGTACCTGACGGGCATCCTCTATATCATCTCGTTTTCGTTATTGGCTGAAGCAAATTCTGTCGAGGGGTATGTGGTCGTGATGACCCTGTGCTCTATGGCCACTTCACTGTGGCGACCGCTGACATCCGCCGCTATTGGCGACATTATTGCCGATCCTAAGACACGCGAATTGGCGATGCAGTCGCTGTATTTTATCGTCAACGTTGGCTGCGCCGTTGGCCCTATGTTGGGGGTATGGCTTGGTCTTACGGGCAAGCAATCCAGTTTCTACCTTACTGCAGTGGCCTTTGCCGTATTGTTGGCCTTGTTATATTGGGGATTTAACCATCAAACCCGTCAGGAACCTGCTATGGCGGCTGGCGCCTTATCGAGTGACAATTTAAGTGGCGATACGAGTGGCAGTGAAAGTGACTTTGTAAATGACATGACAAGTGATGGTGTTAATCGTGGTGTGAATAGCTTATCGACTGATGCAGAGGCAAGCACGAAAAAAGCGGCAGTCGTGAGCCGTAAGCAAATTATCGCCATTCTATTGCAAGATAAATTGCTGCAATGTTTAATTTTTGCCAATATTTTGTGTATGTTCATTTATGCCCAAATGGACAGTTCGTTGATCCAATATCTTACTCGCGCAGGTGCGCCTGATTTGCTGACGTTAATTTCTGGCATGATTTTCACCAATGCTATGGTGATTATCTCCACCCAATTTTTGCTATTGAAACTCATGGCCCGTTTTCCGCTCGTCAAACGGATTCAAATCGGATTGCTATTACTGATCGGCTCACAAATCTGGCTGGCGTTTAATCCACTGGATCTATTTTGGGGCTGGATTGGTGCGATTGTGGTGATGAGTGTCGCCGAGACTATTTTGTTCCCCACTATGAATGTGCATATCGACCGCTTAGCCCCTGATCATCTTCGTGGCGCTTACTTTGGGGCCGCTTCATTCTATGACTTAGGATTTGCGCTCGCGCCCCTTGGAGGTGGCATCATATTGGATCATTTTGGCGGTCAGTGGCTGTTTTTGACAGGCGCTTTACTCTCGGTATTGGTGATTTATCTGTACAGTATTTTAGATAAATTGCCGCGCCCCGATTTTGCCATGTTCAAAGTAGATTAGTTTACTAGAGTCCTGTAGCCGTTATTCGCAGGGAACGTGATGCTTAGCGTGAGAATGGTCGAAATAGATTCTCTCAAGCCTGTGTATCGGTGCAGCTTGGCGAATTCAAATACCGTGTATAGGCTTGGTTTTCAAAACTTAAAAGGCTGGCTCATGATGGTGAGTCAGCCTTTTATTATTCAGAAAACAATCGATAAACGATTTATTCGAAATGGTTAAATTAGAGCTGTACCGTAAAGATCACGTCTTTGCCTGCGGTGACACTGCCTTGGGCTTTGTCGAGGTATTTGACATCTTCCATGTTCGCCAGCACGACAGGAGTGAGTAGGCTGTCGACTTGATCTTTTAGATAATCAATATCGAATGACAGGATCGGATCGCCGACTTTCACTTCTTGACCTTCCTGGGCCAAACGTTTAAACCCTTTGCCTCTCAGCTCGACTGTACCTACACCAAAGTGAACAAATAGCTCTAAACCTTGGGGAGACTCAATACTGAATGCATGATTTGTCTCAAAAATTTTACCTATGGTGCCGTCGATAGGCGCCAGAATTAATTCGCCTTTGGGAGCGATAGCGATGCCATCACCGACAATCTTTTCAGCAAAAACCACGTCGGGGACTTTTTCAATGGCGACAATATCCCCGGAAACGGGTGCATATACCATGATACCGCCAGCTAATTGAGTCTGGCCCGATACCAAGCGCCTTATTCGGCTTAAAAATCCCATAATCTAGAGCCTCTTTTGCTTGTTTTTGTCATTGTTTTTGTTCTGTAACGCAGCATAACGAATAAATGTATCTATTTATAGCTTGTTATACACTGCTGTAAGCTTGCAATTCTATCTTGTTGTAATGCTGTGTGAGCTAATGCCGAAAATTGTGTGATGCTGCCTTGGCAAATAGCTGCTTTCACTTCTAAGAGTGAGCTTAAGTTAACACTGAGTTCGTCCAACCCCATGCCGATTAACAGTGGCGCAATTTGCGGTGAACTGGCGAGTTCACCGCACAGAGAAACTTTAACATTAGCGGCCTTAGCTTGGGTTATTGTCATGTTAATTAAGGCTAAAATGGCAGGCGAAAGGGACGGATAGTCACGGGTAAGCTGCGGATTGGTTCTATCGGCAGCCATCGCATATTGGGTTAAATCGTTGGTACCAATGCTGACAAAATCGAGTCTTGGCAGCATAGCGTTGAGGTTGAATACCGCAGCAGGGGTTTCGACAACGATACCGTAGCTAAGTTCGCCATAGCCTTTCTCTTCTTCTTCCAAGGCATCTTGGCACTGGGCAATAAGTGCAAACACCTCGTCCAATTCTTCGACTTGATTGACCATAGGGAACATCAAACGGATCGGGCCATGGTTAGCGGCACGCAAAATGGCCCTCAATTGGGTTTTAAATAATTCTGGGTGCGCCAAGGTGTAGCGAATGCCGCGAAGACCCAAGGCGGGATTATCTTTAATTTCTTGGCATAAACAGGGTAGTTCTTTGTCTGCACCTATATCTAAGGTACGGATGGTAAAGGTTTTACCGCCTAGGGCGTGCAATGCATCGCAATATAAGCTGTATTGGGCTTTTTCATCGGGCAGGGTGGCGACGTTCATCAACATAAATTCGGTGCGAAACAAACCTATTCCATCGGCGCCGACATCGCTGACATGGGTGATGTCGTTGAGATTACCCACGTTTGCCATGAGTCCCACGGTATGACCGTCTTGGGTTTGCGCTGGGACATCCTTGTAAGTTTGAAGTGCTGCGCGCCTTGCTTGTTCATGGTGAAAGGTGACTGTGAGTCTTGCCTGTTGGTCTGGATTGGGATTGACACAAAGTTCACCCGCGAGCGCATCGAGCACTAAGGGCGTACCGTTGGGAATAGAGTCTGCGTCGAACTGACAACTTAAGATGGCAGGAATACCGGCTGCTCTGGCTAAAATGGCCGTATGGCTCGTTAAACCGCCCGTTTTCAGTACAATACCGCAGAGGTTTTCCCGTGGCAGTAAGGCAAATTCGGCGGGGGTCAAATCCTGCGCTAATAAGATAGTGGGTCTATCGAGTTTTTCGAGTCCTTGAGCTAAATGGCCGTTTATCGCCGCGACGACTCTTTGGCCTAAACAGCGCACATCTTGGGCTCTATTGGCTAAATAGGGGTCATCTAAGGATTGTAATTCATTGGCCTGATGGGCAAAAATACGTTCAACCGCCACACTTGCCGACAATTGTAAGGTGCGAATAGCATCGTTCACTTGCTCGATTAATTCATCGTCTTCTAATAACAATAAGTCGGCTTCGATCAACTGATAATTTTCGGAGTCACTATCGAGTGCAGCTTGGCTGTGGGTCAGTTGTGCCTGTAGTTCTTGCAAGGCTTTGGCAAATTTACCCTGTTGTTGAGGGATTTTAGACAGGGGAATAGGGCGATAATCGAGGTGATGTTCGGTGTGGAGCAGGTGAAGTGCCTGTCCAAAGGCAATTCCCGATGACACTATAATCCCCGTTATTGACATATCCCTTCCTAAATTAACCACTGAACTGAGTGTCCGTTAGCGATAGCGAGTCTAGTTGAGTGACGCTAAGCTTGTAAAGCGTTTGTATGTAAAGCATTAGCATGTCAAGACGGTCGAGACGAGTTTTTTGCGTGTCGGTTAAACCTGCAGATAAACGCATTTTAGCGTAAGAAAAGGCCTAGCTTAGGGTAATGAGCAGCTCAGAGACTTTCTCAACCGCGGCCTGAGCCTGTTCACCTTCGGCAAACACTCTTACCGTGACGCCAGAATATAAGCCTAAGGTTTGTAGCTTAAACAGACTCTTAGCACTGGCTTGCTTACCATTACACTCGACCATGACATCACAGTCAAAGGTTTTGGCTTCTTTAACCAGTAAGGCTGCTGGACGGGTGTGAATGCCATGTTTGGCGGTAATGGTGACTGTTTTTTCGTACATAGTAGATGAACTCATATTTAAAGGGGTATTACATTTCGTCTTTCGATTCTATGATGTGATAGCCCTGTTTTTTCAAGGCGGCGATGGCACTTTTGAGGCGATTATTTTTTACTAAAATGTAATCGGTATCAAAGGTCGAAATCGCAAAAATACTGATTTGTTCGTCCGCTAAGGTGCCAGACACTTTAGATAAAATGCCTGTCATCGAAAATCCCAGTGGCCCGAGTACTTCAAAGCAACACCAGCCCGGTTCTTGCCCTAGGCTGTCGAGTTCCATTTCACTGGAAACGACTAAAGATAAACCTTCTTGGGTCTTACCAATGAAATACATGTCCTGTGCAAAAACCTCACTGGGCAATACGGCATTCGGGCTAAAGCTATGAATTGTGTACTGTTCAGGGTGAACGGCTAAGGTCATTCGCATGGCAGTGTCTCGGTTGGATTTTTAAGGCTAAAGCATACCGCATATCAAACGTTAGCGTGACAGAGAATTTGTGGTTAATGGGATTTTTTCGTTGAAATTCATTGTTGGTGAGATAGCGGTTCACAAGTGTTACCAGACGGTTTACCCAAAGAAAAGGGCGCCCTATGGCGCCCCAATCGACAAGTCATGCCGTTCTCATACACTTTAGTTAGATTTTAAACTGGCCTAAGGTGCGGGACATGTCTTGGCTAATGTCTTGCAGTGACTGAGCTGCATGGCTATTACTTTCGTTAGCTTTTACTGAGACTTCGGTTAATTCCGAAATATTACAAATATTTCGATTAATTTCTTCGGTCACCAGTGATTGCTCTTCAGTGGCGCTGGCTAATTGTGTGTTCATGTCACTGATATGGGCAATCAATTGCAGAATCGCCGCCATGGCTTTACCCGCTTCGTGGGCTTGGGCCTGTAGCTCATCGGATTGCAGTTGAGTTTGATTGTTGCTCTTCATCACTGAGCCAACACCGGATTGGATCTCGCTAATGATTTTTTGGATCTCATTGGTCGAGTCTTGGGTGCGAGTAGCAAGGGCGCGGACTTCATCGGCAACTACGGCAAAACCACGGCCGTGGGTCCCAGCTCGAGCAGCTTCAATGGCGGCATTGAGTGCGAGCAAGTTGGTCTGCTCGGCAATGCTGCGGATCACATCGAGAATGCTACCGATTTGCTGTGAGGCGACGCCCAGCTTTTGGGTGATGACTTCAGAGGCTTTTAATTCTGCCACCAGTTTTTCTGTATTGCTGACGGTGTTGTCGATCACGACTTGGCTTTGCTGCGCTTGTTCTTTTACGCTGTTCGCCGCATCGGCCGCTTGCTGGGTGTTGCTCGCCATTTCATGGGTGGTCGACAGCATTTGATTGACGGCTGTGGCGACGCTGCCAGTTTCTCTGTGGATATGTTCAGCACTCTGATTGGACTCTTCAACTGCAATCAAAAGCTGTTTTGCATCTTTATCTAATGCTTGGCCTAAAGGTTGTAAATGGCCGACCATGTCGCCAATTTTTTGGGCGAACATGTTGAAGGCGCGGGCGAGATGGGCAATCTCATCTTTACCTTGAGCATTAATGCGCTGACTTAAGTCGCCTTCGCCTTGGGCAATATCTTCAAGGGCATCAATAGCATCATTTAATGGTGAGGTGATGGAATGGTTAAGCACAAGGAAGAAGGCAAAAATCGGCACTGAAATCAAAAACATGATAATTAGATAGTCGATAATGACTGACTTTAAGCTCGCTTTGACATCGCTAAGATAAGCGCCTGTTATGACTGTCCAACCCCATTGTGGGTAGTAACGGGCTTCTGCGAGCTTATCTTCGATGGCACGTGTCATAGGATCGGCGATAGGGTATTCGAGGGTCGTTTTCGATTTAGCACGCGCTAATGGCAGCATAGTGGCTAAGGGATTTGTGCCATTAGGTAACTTGAAGGTTAATGCTGAGGTGCCAATAAGATTTGCGCTATCCCCGTGAGCGAGGATTTGATTATTATCATCAATAACAATGAAGTAGCCGGAACCGGAATAGCGAGTTTGATTGATTAAATCCGCGGCGATTTGTTTAGCTTCTGCTTCGCTAAATTTACCTTTGAGCGCATCCTGACGGTGCACATCTATCACGCTTAACATGCTGGCGAGCTGACCATCTATCTGCAACCATTTCTGCTCAATTAAATTGCTGTACTGCTCTTTAATTGAAAAACTGGCAAAACACACAGTCCCTATCGCGGCCATAAGGAGCATCATCATTAAGCGTTGCAAAATGGTAAACCGGCGCAAAAACGTGATCATTTGGATTCCTTAAGGGCTTATTATTGTGCATCAATATACCTGCGAATCAATCTCAATTGAATCGTCTGTGACATAAATTAAGCAAAAGCCGTTATAAAATATGAGTTTCTTTGATCTAAAGCAGGGAATAGTGATAGGGAACTTTAATCTGTTGCATTATGGGGCATGTTCTTATTAAGTTATGCCGTTTTATAAGTCGTTTCATGTTGAAGGTTTTATCTGATCTATTAAATATCAATAAGTTAGCGTTATGTTAAATTTGCCATCTTGCTATATTAGGCTAATCAATTGTTTTAATTTTGATTTTTTACGCTTTTACGCGCAAGATTAATTCATTATTCAGTTTGAGAATCGATTATGACCACAAATACTATCGTAACGTCGGATGATATTTTACTGAAGTTATGCCACTCAGTCGCTCACGTCCTTTCTAGCACCAGTGCCAGCAATGTTACCCATGCGGGTATGGTACAAAGTATTGCGCGTACTCGTCTTAAACCTGATCTCGGTTGTTTCTCGATTTTCGACGGTGGTTTTTCAGGCCTAGTGGTGATCAACTTTTCAGCTTCGGCGGCGATTGAAATCTACCGTCGCTACATGCTGAACATGGGCATGCCTGAGTCTGAGCTCGCGTTTTCACATACGTCAGATGAAGTGAGTAATGTGATGGGCGAACTGATGAACCAAATTCTAGGGGATTTTATTAATAAAATTTCTAAAGAATTACAAACATCCATCAGCCAAAGCCAACCAAAAATGTTGACGATTAATAAAGAGTTAACCATATCAATCGACGCTAACTTAGACGATGCGGTTGCCCGTAGAGTGTCGTTTAGGACTGAAAATAACCATATTTTTTACCTCGAGTTTGCCATGGACAAAACCGAATTCATTCGCTTAGATGAATTTGTCTACGATGAAGAATTCGATCCCGATAGTCTGTTAGAGCAGCACAGTTCAATTGGGGGAAATAACGACTCAAATTCGAATGTTTCGCCTTGGGTTAAGATGGCCGATAAACCCGCCATTGCGACTCGTGCCATTGATAATGAAGCCGATGATTTGCTCGATCAGCTCGGCATTTAAGCAGAGTCTCTAATGTAAGACGGATGTTAACGCATTCGTCTATACAAGTGGGTGGAACTGTTTTAGTATCGACGCAAAATAATAACTAAGGTTAAATCCTCTTTATGGCATCGAAAGCGACCTCGATTGATATTGCTTATCGTGCTGGCGTATCCCAGTCAACGGTTTCCCGTGCCCTTAGAAACAGCCCGTTAGTCAATTTAGAAACTCGCCAACGTATTCAAACTATTGCCAAAGAGCTGAATTATAAGGTCGATAAAAATGCCAGTAATCTTCGCACCCAAAATAGCCATACCTTAGCGCTGTTATTGTGTGAAGACCCCACCAACGATGACTCGTTAATCAATCCTTTTTTCCTGTCTATGCTTGGCTCCATTACCCGAGCAACGGCGCAGCAAGGTTATGATTTATTGGTTTCTTTTCAGCAATTGTCCAGCGACTGGCACGCCGATTATGAAGACAGTAATAAAGCTGACGGCATTATTCTGCTTGGTTACGGTGACTACATGGACTACGAGCAAAAGCTGGAGCGATTGCTCGCGCAGAATACTCACTTTGTGATCTGGGGTGCTGAGCATAACAATAAGTCAGTACTTTCCATTGGTTGTGATAATCATCAAGGTGGCTTGATTGCCACAGAGCACTTGATTTCCCTTGGTCGTAAAGCTTTTGCCTTTTTAGGCGATGCCTCGAGCCACAGCCCCGAGTTTAGGGACAGATATTTAGGCCATGTGAAAGCGCTGCAAACGGCGAATATTCCCGTTGATCGCACTAAGCAAGTGTCGGCAATTAGCACTGAAAGTGCTGGTTACGATGCAGCTATGGCATTGATGGCCAAAGGCGCACAGTTTGATGCTATTTTTGCTGCTAGCGATCTGATTGCCATTGGTGCTATTCGTGCGTTGAAAGAGAAGGGGATTTCAGTCCCAGAACAAGTTGCAGTGGTGGGATATGATGATATTCCTGTGGCGAGTTTTGCCAATCCGCCATTAACGACCATTAAGCAGAACACTCAATTAGCCGGTGAAATTTTAGTCGACAGTGTACTCAAACTTATCCGCGGACAAGAGGTGAGTGCGCAGCTTATTCCGACGACCTTAGTTGTTCGCAGCTCCTGCGGCATTGATAGCGCGCCGCTTAAGCCGTTATCGCTAGCATAATGTTTTTGTCGGCAACCGATTTAATCGTTAATTTTACCTGTTGAAACTAAGCTGTTGAAACTAAGCTGATGGAACAAAGCCGATAATCCTAGGATATATCGGCTTTTTACTATCATTTAGCGGCGTTGTTTTTAGATCACTTGCCTGCGTATTGACGCAAAAATTTTGGTACGTCTGCTTTGGTTTTCTTAGCGATTTTTTGCAGTAACTCGAAGGTGGGGGCATTGACGCCGAACTCTTGCTGAAGGTCTGCCAGCATTGCCAGCCACAAATGGCCAGTCATTTCGGCATCGGCTAAGGCGCGGTGAAAAGTGCCATCGGTTGGCAACTGTTTATAGCGCACTAAAGTCCCTAACTGATGATTGGGTGCCGCTTGATACAAACGTCTCGCCACCAGCAAGGAACAGCCAAATTGCCCAAGATAACGATGGCGAATTTGGGCAAACTCCGCGTCTAAAAAGCGCTGATCAAATGCCGCATTGTGGGCGACTAAGTTGTGATCGGCAATAAAGTCGGCAAAACGCGCCATCACTTCATTGCAGGGCGCCGCGTCCCTGAGCATTTGATTGCTGATCCCTGTGTAGTCCTCAATAAAGCGACTTATTCTAAATCCAGGGTTCATTAACTCAGAAAATCTTTGAGTGATCACGCCGTCCTCAATCAGCACTGCCCCGATTTCAATCGCGCGGTCCCCTTGATTGGGCGATAGCCCCGTGGTTTCAAAGTCGAGCACGACTAAAGTGTTAGCAGCTGATGTAGGCATAGATCTTACATGGACTCTATAAATGATGTGTCAGCATTGCCTTCTTTGACAGCGCAACGCTTTTAGATAAGCCGATTGTAATTCAATACGTTAGTAAATTCACTATCCCATTGGCGCTGACGAAAGACTTAATGCTTTGTTGATCCGGTCGAGCTTTCTTGGTTTCGCTTCCTGTTAGCATTTGCTGCTATGAATAACAGTTTGCTTTGTGAGTAACCCATGCAACTCGATATAAACGGCTTAACGCCCGCGCAATTTTTAGCAGAATATTGGCAGAAAAAACCTTTGGTTATCCGCCAAGGATTCAAACATTTTCAAGATTTCGTCTCGCCCGAAGAATTAGCGGGCTTAGCCATGGATGAGCTGGTGGAATCTCGAAGGGTGTACCAACAAGCTGGCCAATGGCAGGCGGAATTTGGCCCCTTCGATTCATACGATCATCTCGGTGAACGGGATTGGACTCTGATCGTGCAAGCCTTGAATAACTGGGTGCCCGATGCGGAAGCCTTGATCCAATGTTTTGATTTTATTCCGCGCTGGCGTTTAGATGATGTGATGGTGAGTTTTGCGACGCCAGGTGGTGGCGTGGGGCCGCATATCGATCTGTATGATGTGTTTATTTGCCAAGGTTCGGGACGTCGCCGTTGGCGCGTGGGCGATCTGGGGCCGCACAAAGAGTTTGCCGCCCATCCCGCTTTGCTGCACACCGAAGCCTTTGAGCCGATTATCGATACTGAGTTGTTGCCCGGCGACATCCTTTATATTCCCCCCGGATTTCCCCATGATGGCATAACCTTAGAACAGTCGTTAAGTTTTTCAGTGGGTTATCGCACAGCTTCCGCCAAAGATATGATAAGTGCTTTGGCCGATCATTTGTCTGAACAGGATTTAGGCGCACAGCAGATTAAAGATCCAGACCGCGAGCTGACCACCCGCAGTGGTTGTGTCGATAATGGCGATTTAGGGCGGTTACGTACCCAACTGACCAATATGTTGACCGATGAACTGGTGAGCGAGTTTTCGGGTCGCTATTTAACTCAGTCAAAATGCGCCTTAGATTTACCCGATGAGCCATTGGACATCACTCAAGACGAAGTGCTGGCTTGGTTTGATGAGCAGCCGCTTATTCGCCTCGGCGGACTGCGCTGTTTGTATTTTGATATTAATGTGGCACAGGGCGTTGTCTATATTAATGGTGATAAGTATCAACTTTCAGCCGAATTGGCTGCAGTGATCCCACTACTATGTGATAGCAATCAGTTGGATAAAGCTGCCTTAGCGCCTTGGTTAGCCCATGCTGACTTACTCACGCAGCTTACCGAGTGGGTGAATCTAGGCTACTGGTACTTTGAAGATCTCAGCGATGAAGAGTGTTAAGGCGGAATGAGACAAAGCTTGGTATATGTTAATACCGTTTTAGCGTTAACGCCCGACGGGCTTAGCGCTATATGTTTTTTAGATCTAGATGGGTTTTAGTGCTATATGGAGTTTAGAGTTAGTTTAGAGTTAGGTGGGGTCTGTAATTCGCAGGCGGTCATTTAGCCACTGGATTTGCTGATTATTTCACTATGGGCAATTGTGCCCATTGGGTGGTGTAACGTGGGGAAAGCTGCTCACGCTTCATTCCCCAAGTCGGGTCAATACCTTGTCCTGCAAACCAAATTTTTCCATGACCGCTGTGGTTCACTTTATCGAGTAATTGCATCAACTCCTTGCTTTTAGGCCTAGGTGTGACGTCATCGAATAATCCGAGCTGAAACACGCCTGCACCAAAAAAATCCCCTAACATAACCCCTGCTTTTGCATAGGCATGACCTTCACGCCAAATGCGTTGCAGTAGGCTTTGGCCAAGGGTGACAAAATCCCGTGTATCATTGCTGGGGCGAACTAAACTGCCCGACAGCGATTTGCTGTACTGGGGAGTTGCATCGCTAAAAGGGCTAGTACGCACAAATACTGACATCGCTTTAGCGTATTGGCGCTCGGAACGTAGTTTTTCACAGGCCCTAAAAGTGTACTCATTGATCGCCTGTTGCATCGCTTCTAAATTATCAATACGACTGCCAAAGGATCGGGAGCTGATAATTTGTTGCTTAGTGGCGGCGACCTCTTGTATGTCATCACAGGCAATGCCGTTAAGTTCGCGTACCGTGCGCTCAACGGTGACCGAAAAGGTGTCGCGGATAAGCTTTGGATGCGCATCCGCCAATTGCAACGCGGTATTTATGCCCATGATGTTCAAGCGTTTTGTAAGCCTACGGCCTATTCCCCAGACTTCGTCGACAGGGATAAGCGCCATCAGTCGTCGTTGGCGTTCACGGTCGCGCAAGTCAACCACGCCCCGCGTCGCGGGATAGCGTTTCGCGGCATGGTTTGCCAGTTTAGCCAGGGTTTTTGTCGGTCCAATGCCGACGCAAACGCTGATCCCAATCCACTGCGGTATTCGGTGATAAATATCAAGTGCAAGCTGATGAATATCAGTGCATTTATCGAGACGAGAAAGGTCTAAAAACGCTTCATCAATACTATACACTTCTACTTTCGGTACCATTTGCTCTAAGGTGGTCATGACTCTATTTGATATGTCGGCGTAGAGGGCATAGTTAGAGGAGAATACCGCAACCTGATGCTGGCGGAGTTGGTTTGCGATTTGATACACAGGCACCGCCATCTTGATGCCAAGGTGTTTTGCCTCTGCCGAGCGGGCGACGACGCAGCCATCGTTGTTGGATAACACCACAATCGGCCTACCAATCAAATCTGGCCTAAACATCCGCTCACAGGAGGCATAAAAATTATTGCAATCGACGAGGGCAAATAATGAGGGCGTCATTTGAGCTTTTTTACCACGTTGGTCACCACCCCAAAGATGTTTAACTCAGACTCATCATTGATGGCAATCGGGGAGAATAAGGCATTACGTGGTAGCAATTGCACCACAGGGCGTAGCTGTAATTGCTTTACGGTAAACTCACCGTTCACCGCTGCGACAACGGTATCACCGTGGGCTGGCTGTAGTGAGCGATCTACCACCAAAATATCACCGGAGAAAATCCCCGCTTCGATCATCGAATCCCCTTGGACTTTGACAAAAAACGTGGCGGCAGGGTGTTTGATGCATAACTCATTGAGATCTAATGTTTGTTCTACATAGTCTTGGGCCGGTGACGGAAATCCTGCGGCAATCAAGGAGCTAAATAACGAGAGCTGATATTGGGTATGTTTGGCGAAGCGGCCTAGAAGCATCATAATAAATCACAATACACTGTACATATAAACAGTATAGTCTAACTACGAAGCTTATCGAAAGAATTTATGTGGGGAGAGTTATGTTATCGACCCAAGTGCTGTCGAGTGCTGAGCAATTGATGATGGCTGCTCTAAAGCACCCTTGACGGCTTGAATATCGCCAAGGGTGAGCGTTTCGTCCATTTAATTCAGTTAACGCACTTTAGTTAACCCGCTTTAGTTAACGCAATTTAGTTAATCCAACCGAGCCATAGCCACCATAAATAATCCAGTGGCATGAGTGCAACTAGAGTTATTGCCGCTAGAGGTAAGGTGATGCGAAGTAGTTTAGTTAATGGCTCTTGGGATAATTGCATCGCCAAAATCAAAGGAGCCACCTGATAAGGAAAAATCACGGTTGAAAACCCGATCACCTGCGTCATTAATACCGCAGGGGTGGAGAAGCCAGTTGCATTGGCAAAGTCTGCCGCCATGGGGGATAACACAGTCGGCACGCCTGGAACCGTTGCCACTAATCCTGTTAGCGTCGCGATTAACGATAACGACATAAAATTCAGGAACGATGCCCCTTGCTGCAAGGGTAACCATTCACTGAACAGTTGACCTAGCGCAGTGCCGAGCCCGGAATGATTGACCAATGCTCCCAGACCTAAGGCCGCCGCGACAAAAATGACGGTCGACAAATCCACTGAACTATTAAAACTCTTAGGCTCAAGCACTCCCCATTTTGGGAGCAATAACAAGATAGCCGTTGTTAATCCTACCCAAGCGGGGTTGATGCCGTGCAGCGAGTCAGTCACCCAAAAGAGCAAAGTAATCGCCAGTAACAGTGCAACTTTCTTTTGAATACCAAGGTTATAAGCTTCTTTTTCAATAACGCGTTCAGGCTGATTTTTATCAATTTTTGCAGGAAATAGGAAGATAACTAGCGCCACAATCAATATCGATTTGAGTAAACCAAGGATTGGAAAATGCAATAAGAGATACTCAGTATAACCAAAGTGGATATTGAATAGATTCTCACTGGAACCCGCTAATATCATGTTGGGAATATTCGCGGGCAACACGGCAAAACTGGGCATGTTACACGCCAGTGCCAAGGCGGTCGCAATGCCTATCCGCCCATGGCTACCACGAGCAAAACCGACTTGCTCAGCTAACGCCATACCAATTGGCACCATGACCACTGCACGGCCAACGGATGAGGGCATCACAAAGCCAAGCAGCACGGCACTAAAGACCAAACCCGCAATCAAGCGTGGATAACTTGAGGTCAGTATGGGGGCAATCAAACTGGCCATTCTGCGACTTAAGCCAGACTGAGTGATGGCACTGCCGATCACAAACCCCGAAATGATTAACCACACCGCAGTTGAGCCGAATCCGGAGAAAAGTATACTCGGCTCAATGAGTTTAAAAATGGTGGCAAGGGCAAAAAAGATTAACCCCGCCATAAAGGGCGGGAAGAAACCTGTGCTCCAAAACATCAAGGTCACTAATACTACGCCAGCGCTGTAGGAAAACACCGCAGGATGCTGACTCAGCGGAAAAAGCGCAAGTAAAGTAGCGATCAACAGTGCACTGAAAAACGCTAGCTGTTTAACGCCAATAAAACGTTTCATGCTTACCGACCTATTGGGTTGAATACGTAAAAGATGCCTACTAAGATAGCTGACTTAGTTTGACGTTTTAAGAGGGTAATATGTCAAAACATGTTCTTAAAGCGACATTGTTAACCCCCAGTGATGTGGCGTTTATCATAGATGCCAATCGGCCCGTGCTGACCCATACTCGCAATATCTATATTGACCCTAGCTATGGCGTTAGGCCACAGGATACGCAAGTGGTGATGGTGACGATGACAGCGCTGATGCGTGAATTAGTGCTTAAACTTTGTGAAAGTTCACATCTTATGGACAGTGGACAACTGCATCGGCTGGGTTTGGTTGCCATCGATGAGCTCCAAACGCTGGACAGTGTGGATGCCCATTTACCCGCAGGCTCAGATCCAAGACTCAGCCGCTTGATCCAAACGCTGATCCGACGTCCAAAAGTGAGTTACTCACTGACCGAGTTAGCCGAAATGGGCGGCGCGAGTGTGAGAACGATTGAGCGATTATTCAAAGCTGAAACTGGGCTCACTTATCGACAATGGCGACAAAGGTTTCGTTTGTTAAATTCGCTTGAGAGCTTAAGCCAAGGGGAGAGCACGACTATGGTGGCCCATAGTCTAGGTTATCTGAGCGTCAGCAGTTTCAGTGCCGCCTTTAAAATGCAATTTGGTTGCACGCCGCAAGATTACCCGCAGCATAAGCCTATGAAAAGCGGGAGCTAAATCAGGCATCATAAAACCGTCTATAAAAAGCTAGAACAATATCTAGGATGCTGTTCTAGCCTGCAATTTATCAAAGTATCGTTAAGCTAATGCGCTATTTTAATTGGTTATTTCAACTTGTCATTTCAATGCCGCTGGGACGATAGGGTAATAATCCCAGACTTGGCCATCGGTCATTGAGCGCACCAGTTTGATGTATTCGGCATGGGTCCAAGCAAGCGGTGTGGCAGAGTTGGTGCCTTGTCCGAGTTGGTAATGATAGCGGGTGGCATCGCCGACACCGTCCCACGCTTGCTCGGGTAACATCATGCCCGCATTCGCAAAGGTTTCCATGCCTTGCACATAGGTGTTGATTAACTGCTGCTTGGTTTGCTGCGCGTTATTGCCTGTTAGCTCGCCTTTTGCTTGGGCGAGTGCTAATTCAAAATGACCGCGCTCGCCGGTGAAGAAGGGCCAGATTCGGCCGCGTTGATCGGCGCTGTTGCTGCCGGATTCTGCGTAGTTTTTGCCAGAAACCGTATCCTCACCGTAGCCGTCGTTGCCATAACGTCTAAAGCCTGAGATAGTGCTGCCATCTTTGGCGGTAAACACGTATTTTATGCGTAGGTTGTGCTCAAGCTCTGTATTATCAATCAGTTGAAGGCTTTGATTGATGAGCTTGTCAGTTGCACCGCGCACGCCATAACGCACTAGTTCTAAAAATCCGCCATCGAGGATCTGACGTTGATCTAAACCTTGCTTACCGTTATTTGCCGCCAGTGTATCGCTAGTGTTTGGCTCGCCATTCGGGCTTAAACGTAAATAGTAAGGCGCGCTGACATCTGCGCTGTTTTTCAATAGCCCTTGGGTGGTGACTAAGTGCTTTTCCAAGCTGTCACTTAAGCTTTTAGCGGCAGCAAGATAACGGCTGCTGGAGTCGATATCCTTGGCTTCTTTGGCGATGTCACTCGCGGCAACAAGACCGGCAATCACTGCGGCCGTTGTTGAGGGGGAGTAACCCGCTTGTTCTTCCCAACGCTCTTGCTGGGTTTTGGGCGGGGTGATTTGGGTGTGATTCCAATCCAGATTGATCTCACCGCCGCTGATCAAAAAGTCCGCAGCACCTTTGAGCATCTCTTGATACCAGTGACTGATCTCATCAGGGGTGAGTACGCCCGCTTGCCAGAGTTTCCAGCCGAGCATGATAGGCATGGCAGTTTGATCGAGTTGCACGCCGACCCATTCAATTTGGCCATCCACATGGGTCTTTTGCAGGAACCAACCGGGCGTACCCGTAAAGCCGGGCGTCTTTTCGGTCACTTGCACTTTTTTCAGGTATTCGAAGGCCACTTTGGGCGTTTGTGTGTCACCCATGGCGAGGAATGCCATGGCGCATTGGTAAAAGTCGCGCGGCCATACTGCTTTATAGCCAGTGCTCGGCACGGCTGCCGAAACCGTATCGCCCCAAGGGTTAGAAAGTGAAGCGATCAGTGCGCCCGCATAGGTTTTATCTTCCTGCGCTTTCAAGACCATAGCGCTGGTATACAGCAGCTTGCCGTTATCTGTGGTGTTGTTAGCCATGTTAGCGATGGCGGGCAGTGAGCTTAAGTAATCGTGCCAGCCTGCATTGTAATGGCTGAGCACAGCATCATAACCTGCGGCCAAGCTGGCATCGGCATTGGCTAAACTCTGTGCTTCATCTTTACCAAAACCGATGGCGAGATTAAAAGTGACGGGTTTGGCTTTGATGAGCGTAGGGTAACTCGCGGTAAAGGCGATATTGCCAACGGTCGATTTATCTTGCGCACTGGTCGTTTGATAGGGCGTATCGAGTTTGCCGTTATCGGCCAAATCGGCTAGGCCATCGGAAACACCGACAAAGCCAGTCGTAGCCTGCACAAAATTCAGATCGGATTTTACCGTCATTACGCTACTGTCTTTGGCGGCGGTATAGGCCACCAGCGCCTGATTATTAGCATGAGTGTTGGCATGACTGTCAGTATGAGTGTCGATGCGGCCGATATCATTGGCGCCCGCATTGTCGATATGCGGATTGACATACAAATGCGGTGTAATGCCATCTTCAAAGGCGGTAAAGGTGACACGCATCATCAAAGTGTCGCGGTCGGGATCGGTAAAGATATGCTTTTCAATCTGATACTTACCTTCAACATCTTTATTGATAATTCTATAGGCAAGGGATTGCGGGCGACCATTAGCATCTGTATCTAAATATTCTATGCTGCTGATGGTGTTCTCTTTTTCGGTATCAACAAAGCCATTACCTGTGACCACAAATTGCAGTTCTTTGAGCTGCGCGTTGTGAATAAGACCATACATGGTTTCGGTCAAAATACCTTGGGCGAGGGAGAACCAAACGCGGCTAATGGGATTTTGCTTAGCATCTTGGTATTGACCTTGGGTGTAAGGCTCGTAAGACGTCCCAATACCAGTTTTACCCGAAAATGCCCAAGTGGGCGCTTTACCCGGTGCGCCGGGCGCAACCCGCTGCACACTTGGCGCGGCATTCACACTTGTGGCAGTTGTTGCTGAATTCGATGTGGGTGAACAGGCCGCTAACCCTATTATCCCCAATAGGCTTGCGGCGACGGCAAGCGCTAGGCGGCTGTGCCTTGTTAACGCTTGTGTGTGACGGTTTTGGCTTGTGTGCAGATCCTGTTGCGGCGTAGGACTCGATTCCATCTCGTTCTCCCCAAATAATGGTTTTGTTTTTATAGTGATTGAATTGATAAAGATATTTTATGCTGCTGTGATTAGCCAAATGACCGAATTCACCGCGCTTAACATGCATTTCTGCATATCGCCTAATGTGTATCGCAGCTATAAAGAGCTAACTTTTATTCGTTAATTTGTCTGTGGCTTTCGTGATTAAGTGGGTCTTGTGGTTCATTGCTGTACTTTGATTATTTGGGTTATTTTGTTCGACAACGTCTTGGTCGACAAATAATACAGCAATGCCTGCACACATCATCAAGACGCCACCTGTGATCAGTGCATAAATAGGTTGACCATCGAACAGACCATTGAGCACTAAACCCAGCACACTGGCGGCAAGAAGCTGCGGGATGACGATGAAGAAGTTAAAAATCCCCATGTAAACGCCCATTTTTTGCGGGGGTAACATGCCCGACAACATGGCGTAGGGCACAGATAAAATTGACGCCCACGCGATACCGACACCTATCATAGGCAGCCATAACAGGCTTGGGTCTTTAATAAAAAAGAAACTAATCAAACCTATACCACCACAGAACATATTGACTGTGTGGGTTAGCTTGATGCCAATACGCTTAGCCAGCATAGGAATAAAAATCGCGGCAATGGCGGCAAAACCATTGTAGGAGGCGAATAGTACGCCGACCCAATCTGCGCCGTCGTTATAAGCTTGGGACAACACATCGCTGCTGCCAAAATGGTAAGACGTCACGGCGGCAGTGGTGTAAATCCACATGGCAAACAGTGCGAACCAAGAGAAAAACTGCACGATCGCCAGTTGATGCATGGCTTTGGGCATATGGAACAAGTCATCGACCACGCTAAATACCATGCCGAGCTTATTGCGTTCAGTGGGTTGTGAATTGCTCAAACGCAGCGCGCAATACAGTTGTAATGGGCCAAAGGCGAAAATTCCTAAGCTCAAAATATACAGCTGCTTGTCTAAATCCTGCGCCCAAATAGCGAAGGTGAGCAGGGCGCCGAGACCCATCCATACGAAGGAGGCAAATTGATAATCCTTGCGGGTACGAGTGCGGGCTAAAGTTTCATCTTCAGCATCGACTTGTTTTGCGTTAAAGGCGGCTAGTTCTTCAGGGGAATATTCTCTTGACGATACGACAGTCCAACTGACGGCGAGCAATAACACTGCGCCACCGAAATAGAAGGCATAACGCACTGAATCGGCAATTTCACCCGCTGGTGCAGTATTCGCAACATCAAAAAAGTGAGTCAAAATATAGGGTAAGGCCGAAGCGACCACAGCGCCAATGCCGATGAAAAAGCTTTGCATTGCATAGCCTTGGGTACGCTGGCTTTTCGGTAAATTGTCACCGACGAAGGCGCGAAACGGCTCCATGGCGATGTTGATCGAGGCATCCATGAGCCATAACATGCCGGCGGCAATCCACAGGGTAGGCGAGTGCGGCATGATAAAAATGGCAAGGGTAGTAAAAATCGCGCCAATCAAAAAATAGGGGCGGCGACGGCCAAGGCGTCCCCAGGTGTTATCACTCAAATAACCAATAATAGGTTGAACCAATAAACCCGTCAGTGGTGCGGCAATCCACAGTATGGGAATTTCATCGATAGAGGCGCCTAAGGTTTGAAAAATGCGGCTGACGTTGGCATTTTGCAGGGCAAACCCAAATTGAATGCCTAAAAAACCGAAACACATATTAAAAATTTGCCAGAAACTCAGCTCAGGTTGTTGCTTGAATGCATACGGCAACTGAGGCGCTGCGGCTTGATGGGGATCTTGCTGGTGATTCGAAGACATTGAACTTCCTTTCTGTTGCCGGCAGTCGTTCTGCCTTGAGTGCTTATTGTTTTAATTGTTTTGCCTAGCAATGGATTGGCACTGTACTTTGCTTTTATGTGGTGAGCTATTTCATCACAGTCAAGAGCATACAATAAAAGCTAAGAGTCAGATTTATGGCTTATTCATGGTAGTTTCGCGCATGCCATGAGAGTGTACTCTGTGAAAAAATGGCGAATATACTCCTCCCTCAGAAGCATATTCGCCGATAAATTCATTTCAAATTTGGGCTAACACCTTAATTCAAAGGGGTTAGCCCAAGTGAGTGGCCTAAAGCCAGTCAGCAGAAAGAACTTAAGCCTGATAGCAATCCTTGTATATAACCCTATCAGAAACGACCTCACAGATTTCAAACCCCACAAGCAGAGGGTGAAACGAGCGGATTTATAGTAGCCTCGGCGTAGATTTTTGCACAACTGCTTACATACGTATTCATCATGGCTCAGTAACTGGATGGAAACATAGGTGTAACGCATCTAGACGGTTTATCAATAGCTATAGGCTTGCTGGAATGCTCAAATAACTCTCTAATCTTGTTAGAATACTTGATGATCAGTCATTGCATTATTTTTTAGAAAAAAGGGTATTGTTATTGCGGATGTTAACTGAGTGATAAAATCAACCGCAGCATAACTGACGGCGAGTTAAATGCGCTTAATCAGAGTCAGCATGCAATCAATATCCAGTACGGATGCCGATAGCTTGACTCGAAAGTCGCGCACTCTGCACTATGATAATAGCCAGCCTAGATATGGTGGGATCAGATAGGTACTTAGCTTATGATGATCGCCAGATTAAGCGTTTTTCGTTCGATTATCTTAAATTTTTTCAGTTGATTAAAGGATCCCTATGTTTGTTGTCTCGCTTACCTATAAAAAGCCAATTGCAGAAGTGGAGTTACATTTAGCCGCCCATATTGCTTATCTTGATCAGTATTATGCCGCAGGGACTTTTGTCGCCTCGGGTCGCAAAGTGCCACGTACCGGTGGCGTCATCCTCGCCAAGGCTAAAAGTCGCGCGGCGCTAGAGGCTATTTTGCAGCAAGATCCTTTCTGCATTGCCGATGTCGCTGAGTTTGAGGTGATAGAGTTTGTGCCGACTAAAACGGCGCCAGGGTTAGAGCCGTTGCTTGAAGTGATTTAACCTACATCTTTGTTTGAAAATTATTCCGTGTACTTGGTTATAACAGGCTTGGCGGGTTGGGGGACATAGAGTTCCGCCCATTTGGGTGTTAGTCGGTGTTTATGCTGTTTTCGGGGCGAACTTTTCCGATATTCTGCGACCTAGTTTGGTATTATGCCGTTTTCCCTCTTGAAACCTTACGCAGGTTTCCGCTGCGCGAGTCCTGCTTTTTATGTCTATTCAAACGCTGTTATCGACGGCTCTGGCGAAACGCCATGATTTTTTACAACAAGCTGAACAGGATCAAACCGATTGTTTTCGGGTGTTCCATGGGACAGTCGAAGGCGTCAGTGGCTTGAATGTCGATCGCTACGGCGATGTTTGGCTAGTGCAGAGTTTTCATCAAACCTTAACCGACGAAGAGTTGGTTGATGTCGGCACTGTTTTGTTGCAACAGGCCGATTTGCCTATTGTGTATAACGATCGTTCTTTAGGCCATTCCCGTGTATTGAATGCCTTATCACCCGCACTGACAGAGATTGCGAGTTCTGAGCGAGTAATGCAGGAAAATGGCATCAAGTTCAGCACTAAACTGCGCCACGAAGGACAAGATCCGCTGTTATTCCTCGATATGCGTATTGGCCGCGAATATGTGCGGGCACACAGCCAAGATAAAACTGTGCTGAATTTGTTTTCCTACACCTGCGGCATTGGTACTGCGGCAGCTATCGGCGGCGCGACTCAGGTGATGAATGTTGATTTTTCTTCCTTTGCTTTAGCGACGGGCAAAGCGAATGCGGCGTTAAATCAGGTGTCGAATGTATGTGAGTTTGTGCAGAGTGATGCGTTTCCGGCATTGCGCCAATTGGCAGGCTTGAGTGTGGGAGGGCGCCGCAATCAAAAATTACCGAGTTATCCCAAATTGGCGCAAACCCAGTTTGATCTGGTGTTCCTCGATCCGCCGCGTTATGCCAAGAGTGCTTTTGGTATTGTCGATTTGGTCAATGATTATCAAGGTTTGTTCAAGCCCGCATTAATGGCGACCAAAGTCGGTGGCACTATCGTTTGCTGTAACAATGTGGCGAAAGTCGAGCGTCAAGCATGGTTTGACAGTTTAGTGCGCTGCGTTGAAAAACAAGGTCGTACAGTCACTACGCACACTTGGCTCGATCCCCATGAGGATTTCCCTTCGTTCGATGACAATCATCCACTTAAAATAGTGGCACTGACATTAAGTTAGTTATACAAATGGTATAGTGATAAGAACTACACATAGTGATATTAACAAGCAGGGCACCCGATTCGGTGCCCTGTTTATTTACCGCTAGATGGGTTGCAAGTGGAAGGCAATCGCGACGCGGTTCCAGCCATTAATGGCAATGATTAAGCTGGTGAGGTCGACAATTTCTTTCTCGGAATAATACTCTGCAAGCGCCGTATATTGACTGTCATGCACGGGGGCAGTAGCAACTTGGGTTAAGATTTCTGTCCAGAGCAGCGCTGCACGTTCCCGTTCATTAAAGATTCCATCGACCTCCTGCCAAGCGGCAAGTAAATCTAAACGCAGCTGTTCTTCACCGTCGCTTCTGGCTTCCTCGGCGTGCATTCGCTGACAAAACGCGCAGCCATTGAGTTGCGATGCTCTAAGCTTGACTAAATGCACCAGTAATGGCGAAAAGTGGGAGTCACCGGCTGCTTTGTCTAAGCTGAGCAGTGCGTTAGCGAGTGTGGGTTGTAGCTGGTAAATTTGCTGGCGTGGTATACGTTCTGACATAAAAACCTCCTATAAGCTGAGGCTTCAATCTAAGCTGTTAGCGCTATGTAGGATTGGAGATTTGCGACATTTTACGCTTTTTGTATTGTCCTGGAGTTTGCTGTGTCACCCGTACAAAGTGTTGATGTAGATGGGCTTGATCGTAAAATCCGCAATCGAATGCGACCTGCACTAGGCTGAGGTTAGGTGATTGGCTGAGTAAGTTTCGGGCGATTTTGACTCTGTTTAATTGCAGTAACTGCGCGGGTGATTATCCGGTTTCTTGTTTAAATCTTCGTTCAAACTGGCGGCGACTTAGGGGCAGTTGTCTATAGAAATCCTCTAAACTGGCTTGAGTTTGAGTAAGCTTTGGTAAACTCGCCTGCACTAAGCTAATCATAGCGCTTTTATGTCGAGATAAGGCCACATCACATTGCCGCTGGTTGAGCTGCAATAACCAGTGCTCAAGTAGAGCGACGCGTTGGGCTGGCAGATTGGTTTGCGCCAGTTGTGATAGCAGTTGATCCAATCCTGTTAGCTGCAATTGCGTCGCATCAATAGTCGTCACTGATGAAGTAGACATAATATCTTGCAGTTCAATGCCGAGTAAATGAAACGCGCCGCCGGGGTGAAAACGAACTGTCATCAGCTCGATTCCTGGTAAAAAGGCGTGGGAATGTCGGCTCTGACCACAATGAAATAACACTTGAGGTTCATCGCCGCTGAGCGTTTGAGTTAGCGTTGGGAAATAGAAATGCAGGCTAGTGCCGCCGTCTGGGTAAAATGTCTGTTCAATGCTCTGCGGTAAATCAGTCGCAACGCGCAAATGAAAGTAGCGCTGCACCCAAGGGCGAAGTGGCGCTAAGGGTTGGAAATGGCTAAAGCCTAAGTGCGCGAGTTCAGTTTCGAAACGTTTAAAGCTGCGCATTTCTAATAAATTTGCCCGATATCGCAAGCTGAGCACCATAAGGAAGAAAGGAAGGTCAGATTAATCTAACTGAGGCATTTTTGCACCTGTGTTGGTTGTACGCATTTGCCTTGGACTGGCATGGTCTGTCTATGCTGTTGCTGGTTAGCCAGAAGCATTTACAACCTGTTTATTCGGTTTATACCGATTTGACAGCTAATTGGCACTAGCTGAATAGACGCCTCGACCATGATCAACTTTTACGTTTGTACTGGGATCAACTGGTGTTAGTTGGCGATAAAAAGTCACCAAAGACAAGGTATATCCTTGGTGACTTTCTGTTTTTTACTCTGTATTTTCACATTCGTTTAAACACGTTGTTAACGCACTGATTTTAAAGCCAAACCTAAAGCACTTTGAACCTTATTGCCGTACCGCCACTGCTGGCAAGTACGAGGTTGAGGCTATCTTTAGCGCTCACTTCTTTAGTCTCAATCACATAATCATAGGGGTTGGTTTTCCAATCGGCTTTTGCGCCATCGCGGTAAATTTGTGCTTGATAACGTTTATTCGGGGAGAGGAAATCCAGTTTGACCGTGACCGTGCGTGCGGTTTCATCCGTGAGTGCGCCTAAGTACCAATCACCTTGATCCTTCGCTTGGCGAGCAAAGACCACATAGTCACCGACTTCACCGGCCAGCGCGACACTTTGATACCAATCTGTGGGCACATCGCGGATAAATTGGAAGGCATCTAAGTGCTTTTCATAATTGCGCGGCAGATCCGCTGCCATTTGGATTGGGCTATAGAGCACAACGTACAAGGCGAGCTGTTTGGTCAATGTGGTTTGCACACGGTTTTGCGCATCCAACCCCTTAGGTGCTAAGTCAAAAATTCCCGGGGTAAAGTCCATTGGACCCGCAAGCATGCGGGTAAAGGGTAACATGGCCGTGTGTTCAGGGCTGTTTGGTGGGCTACCCCAAGCATTATACTCTTGGCCGCGGGCACCTTCGCGGGAGATCCAGTTCGGATAGGTTCGGCGCAGGCCTGTGTCTTTAATCGGCTCGTGGGTATTGATACTGATATGGTGTTTCGCTGCTTCAGTGACATTGTGCAAATACTCACCGACCATAAACTGGCCGTCGTGCCACTCGTGACGGGTAATGCCTTTGTCATCTATGCGCTTGATCTGGCCAGCATCGGCGACATAGCCCGTTTTGACTTGAGTAACACCAAGCTGCTCATACAGGGCGAAGGCATCTGCCATTTGCTCGCGATAATGCGTGACTGAACCTGCGGTTTCATGGTGGCCGATTAAGCGTACATTTTGTTTTGCCCCGTAGGCTGCGATGGCGGGCAGATCGAAATCAGCATAGGCCTTGGTAAAGCTAAATTGATCGCCATTGTGGAACCAGTCGCCGTCCCAACCTTCATTCCAACCTTCTACCAATACACCATCAAACTGATATTGAGCGGCAAAATCCATATAACGCTTTGTTTCACTGGTGGTTGCTCCATGGGTTGGGCCCGAGCCCCAAGTATTTTCGTTTAAGTGCATTCCCCACCAAATACCGACGTATTTCCCTGGTTTTACCCAAGTAACATCGCCGAGTTTATTGGGTTCATTGAGGTTTAGGATGAGGTGCGAATTGAGCAGCCCAGTTGCTTTGTCGGCAATTTGAATGGTGCGCCATGGCGTATAAAAACCCACTTGGGTTTTGACGCGAATGCCATCGGACCAAGGCGTGAGATCCGCCTTAAGTTTGCCATCGCGCTGTTGATCTAAGGTCATGGCGGCAAAGTCCACCAAGGCGGCTTCGTGGATACTTAAGTGCGTACCGTCTGCGAGTTTAAAGGTGAAGGGGGTATGGGCTCTATCGACGTCTTTAAGCGCTGTGGTGCGATATAAATATTCGTAGCGATTCCAGCTGCGGGCAGGGATCCACCATGCTGTAGCTTTATCGCTTTTGCCGACATTGAACTCGGTTAACTCGTCAGTGATTAATAGCGGCGAATTGGCGGGCAGGGCAGCTTGATCGGCTAAGTGATAGCGAAAGCCAATCCCATAGTCAAAGGTTTTAAATTCGATTTCGAGTTGCACCTTGCCATTACTTAATACTGCAGTCAGTTGATTGTGCTGATCGCGGATCCATTCCTGTTCGCCCCAAGGTTGTTGCCACTTTTCATCGGCACTTTTTTTCTCGCTGCTATTAATCTGCAATCCTTGACCGAGTTCGCCAAGGGATTGAAAAACTAAGCCTAAGCGGCTCGGTTCTATGACTGTTTTGCCGTGAAAATCGATTTTATATTCGGGGCGGCCAGTATCGTCACTCAAGCTGATTTGAATTTGTTGGTTGGGTGAGCTGACGGTAACGGTTTTGGCAAATACGTTGGCACTAAAAAGACTCGTGACCGCAAGGGCGATGGCTGTAGGGCTTAATAGCGCTTGCGATCGCTTTTGGCACGATGAGCTCTGGCGAGTGTGGCTGTTTGTTAAGTGGCAGTCTGTTACGTGATGGGCAGTTAAGTCGCTGCGAGTGAACTGAATAGGGTTGGTCTTGATGAACATTCCTTGATCCTTGTTTTTATAACGAATGTGACTCACAGCATACTAGTGGCGATGGCTTTTTAACCGCAACGGCCTGCATACGTATTCACCATATTAAGGCGTGGCGTAACAGACGTGACGTGAAGCATTGCGAGGGCACGAACAAAAGATGTGGTTTGCTTTTGACTCGGGTAAACTGCGCGCTTTCTTTTTGCTTAAAAATGCAATTTAGCGTGGGATTTAGCGTGGGATTTACAGTGTTAAAAGCCGCAGCAGTAAGGTCAAACCGTGAAAATTAGCCAACGTTTACAACAGATAGACAGTATGATCACTGGTCATTACGATCATATTTGGGATTGCTGCTGCGATCATGGTTTGCTCGGTATGCTGTTGTTAAAAAGGAATGTTGCTCGCCAAGTGCATTTTGTCGATTGTGTGCCTTCGCTAATGCAGGCGCTTGAACTGCGGTTGCAGCGTTTCTTTCCCGCAGAGATATCAGGCCTTAATCCCAATTTAGCGCCACACTCAGATCCAGACTTAAACCCAGACATAGACTCACAGTCAAACCAAGAACCAAACTCAAACTTATATCGTCATACTCAGTGGCAAGTGCATTGCCTCGATGTCGCGGCTTTACCGCTCGAGCAAACCAGTGACAAAGATAAACAGTTGATTATCATCGCTGGCGTGGGTGGTGAATTGCTGGTGGAATTAGTGCGGGCAATTCTAGCTCAACACCCACTGCGGCACCTCGAGTTTATTTTGTGTCCCGTGCATCATAATTACTATGTCAGGCAATCACTTTCGGCCTTAGGGCTAGGGCTTAAGTCGGAACACTTATTGGAAGAGAATCAACGTTTCTACGAAATCCTCCACGTCAGCACAATCATAGATCCAAATGGTCTGCCTATCACTACTACGGGGTCGTTAATATGGCAGACGTTAGATGAAGCAAACCTGCCGCGAGCACACCACTACCTGTCGCAGCTGATTGGCCATTACCAACGCATGCCGGCGCACAAGCAAACTCCTGAAATTATTCACGCCTATCAGCAGCAATTGGCCCAGCTCTTGAGTGAGTATGAGTGAGCTTGAATGCGCTTGAGCATTTTTGCCGCTTGGGCATTACGCTGAGAACTAAGATGAGAACCAAAGATGAGCACCAAAGATGAGGATCAGGCGAAAGAGCTGATGCATCGCGATCTCGTTGTTAATATTATGGGTAAAACGATTTTAGCATAAACCGTTAACAATCAATCTTGTAATCGTTAAAACCTATTAATCACTCGGACTGGACTGAGTGCGATTATTGCCTCTGTGGCAGTTTTTGATCTGCATTTGGCGCATTTTCGTTTATGCTTCGACTCCTTTTCGGCAAATGGCTACGACGATGCGTTTATTGAGAACTACCCAAGATCCTGCGGTTAACCTACAGACGGCACGCGTTTTTTATCGCAGAGCTGCCCGCGCGATAGTGTTATCGGGTGAAGACATTTTGCTACTTTATACCCAAAAATACCGCGACTACAGCTTACCCGGAGGCGGAATTGATGATGGCGAGAGTCTCGAAGATGGACTGATCCGCGAGCTACAGGAAGAAACCGGCGCCCTAGACATTCAAGTGTTAGCCCCCTTTGGTCGTTACGAAGAGTTTCGGCCTTGGTATCGTGAAGGGGCGAACGTAGTGCACATGGAGTCATTCTGTTACGTGTGCCGTATCGACACCTCACTGGGCGAGCGTGGTTTAGGTGAGACTCGATTAGAAGCCCATGAGATAAAAAATGGCATGCGGCCTGAATGGCTTAATATTCATCAAGCTATCGCTCATAACGAAGATATTCAGCGTAATCATCCCCATAAAGGCCAATCAATAGAGCGTGAAACTTTTCTGCTAAAACAGATAGTGTTGGAATGTTTGTAAGTTATATCACTTTCAAATCATGTGTTTAATATATGATTTTATTTCACACATAACTGAGTGAGCAGGGTTTGGTTAGCGATTAAACGTCGTTATTTCAACCTGATCTTTTAAGCTGATACTGCTTCGAGCCTGTGGCTGACAACAGTAGATGTTTAATGCTATTTCTCATTCTTTTGCCGCAGCAAGGAAGGCAATGCAGATTATTTTATTGACCCACGAACGCGAGTTAAGCCGCAAAACAAATACTGGTCAACTCGCGTTAGCCGCATTCCCTGAAGAGGTGAAAAGTATCGTCTGGTCGAGAACGGCACCTGATAACGATTTAGTGGCTATGCTGGCATCGCAGCAGGCTAAACTGTTGTTTCCAGCAAGTGAAACTGAGCCCGCTTTGCCCACTGAACATAACTACTTAGATACGGATTTAGCTGAGCCAGTGCTCTCGAATGCACAAATGTTGTTAGCGGCAGCACAATCTACAGTGATAGCAGAACAGCGAATGCCGAGCCAAGTGGTGATTTTAGATGCAACCTGGCAGGAGGCACGTAAGATGCTGCGCCAGAGCCCCTATCTGAAAACGGCTGCACGAGTCAGTTTGCCACCACTTATGCCTGAATCCGCTTTTATATTGCGGCGTAATCAGCAAGAAGGGGGCTTGTGTACCGCAGAATGTATTATTGCGCTTTGGCGCCAGTGTGGCAGAGCAGAACAAGCGACGCTATTAGCGTCGCTGTTTGCTGAATTGAATAACCGTACTTGATTGCAGTGTTTGAGAGAGTGTTCGAGGAAGTGCATGAATAGATAATTAACGACTTTTAGCTTTGACCCATAGATAAATCACCGTCAGTTGAATCACCATCTGTTAAGTCATAGTCATTTAAATCAGAGCCAGTTAAATCACCATCAGTTAAATCACCATCAGTTAAATCATAATCATTTAAATAACAGTCAGATATATACACAGAAAGTGACTCATGGCACCGCCAAGCACGAACAAATGCCAAATGGCATGGTTAAATGGAATGCGTTTACCGACGTAGAACACCACTCCTAAGGTGTAAAATAACCCGCCTAAGATTAATAGATTAAAGCCTACCTCTGACATCGCCGCCGTTAAATCGCCCATCACAGTGACACATAGCCAACCCATAGCGAGATACAAGACTAAGCTTAACTTTTTGAATTTGTGAATAAATAACGTCTTAAATAGGATCCCACCAATTGCAAGCGACCAAATGGCCGTTAAAATCACTATCGACTGCGTGCCTTGTAAGCTTATCAGCATCAAAGGTGTGTAAGTTCCTGCAATTAAACAGTAAATAGCGCAGTGATCGGCGATCTTCAGTTTATGTTTCCAGCCTGAATGGCTAACGCTGTGATATAACGTCGAGCATAGGAAAAGCACTATGATGCTCGCACCATAAATGGTTACGCCCGTAAGTTGAATTGGCGTTAGGTGATCTTGACCTTTAAGCAGCATGAGCACCAATGCCACAATCCCCGCAATGACACCTAGGCCATGGGATACACTGTTAGCGATCTCTTCTTTGATACTATATGGTCTAGATTTTACCGGGTTTTTAACTGTGTTTGGCTGTTCGGTAACACTTTGACTCGACATGGTAGATACACACTCGTAAACGATAATGACTGAGTCTATCAGTTAGAAAAATAAATCACCATATTTAAGCGTACACTTGTAAGCTTAAGTTTATGGTTGGCTTCTATTTTTCATCTTTTAGATTTTTAATGCTGTCTTGCACTCCCATCAGTGCATCGCATTGATGATGCTACTCGCTTCAAGACGTGAGATTTAACATTCAATTTAGCGCGATTATGATCCCAATTCCCAGCCTTATTTGTCTTAACTGGCAAGTGGCTTATCAAGCACTGGCGTAAAGTACTGTGCTTGTAGCAGGTTGCATTCGCATTGAACTTTGCTCTGTTTGCCTCCTCTAATCTGCGTTGAGCACTCGTAAGTAAATGCAATCAATAGATAATTCGCTTTCAATATTCACCAACCCGATATTGGATTGATATTGATTAGAGTGCAATCGTTCCACGTTAAGCATCATTGAAATCAATGGATACTATACAAAACCTAAGGATGGATTTTGCCTTTTCAACATCAACCCAAGGCCGCGCCTTTATTGACAGCATCTCATACAGCGATAGCGATTGGAGATGATGTCGATAGTGCTTTGCTGATTTCGGCCATATCGCCAGAAGGTGAGACTTTTATCGCCTTTGATCATCAGCTCGGTGAACTGGATGCTGCTCAAACGCCTGTTTTTACCACTAATGCGGAGCCATTAGCGTTCAATAGCGGTGCAGGCTTTTTAGTCACTGAGCATGACACCCAAGCTATAGACCAAGAGCAAGCCCAAGATTTGGTACTGCAAGAAATCCGTGCTGAACATCAAGATCAAGATAAATTGGTTTCTGAATCTGAATCTGAATCCAAACCTGAACTGTCTAGGACGATACAAACTAGTGCTCAGGGATTGGGGACGGGATCCGTTTTGCGTGCTCGTCAGCCGTATTTCAAAGGATTCAGTTTGTTATTTTTTGTGCTCTTAGTGCATGCGTGTTTATTTTTACTTATCTGCATTTTGTGGCGCCCGCAGTTAAATCCCTTTGGATTGAAGGAAATAGAAAGCCGTGGCCCTAAAGTGACAGCGATCAAGGCTTACTTTATTTATGCTCCCGTGGTAGAGAAAGCCGAAACCTCGGAGTCCAAAACCTCGGAGTCCAAAACTGAGATCAAGGCCGAGGATAAGACTGAAGCGACAAGTTCTGTTACGCCTACAATTGTTCCCACACCTCAAACTCAAGTGAAGCCTCTGCCAATACTTGAAAAGGTCATGCCTGAAACAATAGCACCCGAAAAGGCCGTCTCTGAAAAAGTAGAGTCGGAAAAAGTGAACCCAGATACGGTTAAACCGAACATCACTCAATCGAGCCAATCTCAATCAAAGAAAACTCAATCAATTGCCCCAAGTGATGAACAACCCACTGAAACGATGGCAACAAAACCAACGAATACGTTGGATACCTCAGAATTAAAGCCGCAGCTTGGCGCTAAGAGCTCGCCTGCAGCAGAAGGTGAGAGCACAATAGCGACAAGCTCAAGCATGAGTTTATTCACCCAGCAATATTTTGAACGTCAGCGCGAGCAAGCGCTCGATGCTCTCGTCATTGAACAGGCCGATAAGTTCACCCGGAAATCGAATATGAGTGAAATGAGCCCAGAGATGGAGGTGCTATTTGTCCCTAATGCTGATGATTTCGGTGGCACAACGAGTCTAGACTTACCCTTAGACCCAAATCGTATTGTGCGTAAAGGGGATACTTGTTATCGCGTGGTACAAGTCGGCACTCAAGTTAATCCTAACGCCGAAAATTTAGGTTTTCCCATTAACTGCAGTGGCAAAAAAATCAATCAAGCTATTGATGATGCCATTCAATCTCGATTAAACAAAATGATGCTCAAACCCCATAAATAGTGACTTTCTTTTATGATTTATTTTCATGCTAATTATAGATTTTTTGGTTTCATTTTATTTAATCAATTAAAAACAATTAATTATGAATCTTTATTTTGGATTGGTGGTTAAGATTTTTAATTGCTTTTTTCCTTGTTTGTTGCTGCCGCTTCTGTCTATACTGCGCACTCATCTTGTCGGAGTGCCTCTTGGCTGAGACCGTTTATTCGGGATCCGTTGAACCTGATCAGGTTAAAACCTGCGAAGGAAACAAGCGTAATAACACACATTAAATCGCCAAAATAGACGGCTTGAACACCTGTTAACTCAGCAGTGTTTTAAGCCTTAATGTTTAGATTTAATCGTTATTGAGCAGGGTAACTCAATTTTTGAAGCCAGTGTTGGCCACAAAAGTTGATTGCCATGTCCAGCTATCAACAACTCAATTCTCCAGACAAGCAACTCCATTTTTTAACGTGAGATTGCTTATGTCCAGTTCAAACCCAAACCCAGCTGTAGCTGCTATTTCTAGAGAAAGCACATCGCTAGAAGTGACAGTGCCTAGTCAATCAACCGTGCCTAAGGCACCGAGTCGCCGCGAAACCCGCGCGCAGGCCCAAGCCTTTATCGATACGTTAGCGCCGCTGCAACATCCTAATTCACAAAAGATTTACCTCGAAGGTTCCAGTGTCGATATACGCGTTGGCATGCGGCAAATCCTGCAGACTGACACCCTTGTCGGCGGCACAGATGATGCGCCTATCATGGAAAAAAATCCGCCAATTCGAGTGTATGATTGCGCCGGACCTTATTCCGATCCTGAGGCCGACATCAATGTACGTCTAGGTCTTGGTAAATTAAGACAAAACTGGATCCTAGCCCGCAACGACACAGAGCAATTACCCTGTGCCACCTCAGATTTTACCCAACAAAGACTCGCTGACGACGGTTTAGACCATCTGCGTTTTGAGGCGGGTTCGAGTGCCATTGTCCGCCCACGCAGAGCACTGCAGGGCAAACGAGTTAGTCAATTACACTATGCCCGTCAAGGGGTTATCACGCCCGAAATGGAATATGTGGCGATCCGCGAGAACATGGCACTTGCGCAAGTACAGGATGAAATCCTCAATCGTAAAGCCAAGGGCGAAGCTTTTGGTGCCTTAGTCGGCGAACCGATTACCGCTGAATTTGTCCGCGCCGAAGTTGCCCGTGGCCGCGCGATAATTCCGCTGAATATTAACCATCCCGAAGCCGAACCTATGATCATCGGGCGTAACTTTCTGGTGAAAGTGAATGCCAATATTGGTAATTCTGCGGTGACCTCTTCCATCGAGGAAGAAGTGGAAAAGCTCGTTTGGTCTACCCGTTGGGGCGCAGATACTGTCATGGATTTATCCACGGGTCGTTATATTCACGAGACCCGTGAGTGGATCATCCGTAACTCACCGGTGCCCATCGGCACTGTGCCGATTTATCAAGCGCTGGAGAAAGTGAACGGCGTGGCAGAGGATTTAACCTGGGAAGTGTTCCGCGATACCTTGATTGAACAATCTGAGCAAGGTGTTGATTACTTTACGATTCATGCTGGTGTACTGCTACGTTATGTGCCGATGACGGCTAAACGCGTTACTGGGATCGTTTCCCGCGGCGGTTCAATCATGGCCAAATGGTGCTTGAGCCATCATAAGGAAAACTTCCTCTACAGCCATTTTCGTGAGATCTGTGAGCTTTGCGTTGCCTACGATGTATCCCTGTCTTTAGGTGATGGTATGCGTCCAGGCTCAATTGCCGACGCCAATGATGCCGCCCAGTTTGCAGAGCTTGAAACCTTAGGTGAGCTAGTCAAAATCGCATGGGAATACGACGTACAAACCATTATCGAAGGGCCGGGACATATCCCGATGCAGCTCATTAAAGAGAACATGGACAAGCAGTTAGCTCACTGCGATGAAGCGCCGTTTTACACGCTTGGCCCGCAAATCACCGATATCGCCCCTGGGTATGATCATTTCACCTCCGGCATAGGCGCGGCCATGATCGCTTGGTACGGCTGCGCTATGTTGTGTTATGTCACGCCAAAAGAACACTTAGGATTACCGAATAAACAAGATGTTAAGCAAGGTTTGATTGCTTATAAGATTGCTGCCCACGCCGCCGATGTGGCCAAAGGTCATCCGAGTGCGCAAATTCGTGACAATGCGCTGGCAAAGGCGCGGTTCGAATTCCGCTGGGAAGATCAATATAATTTAGGACTCGATCCTGAAACCGCGCGTGCTTATCACGATGAATCTTTACCGCAGGAATCCGCTAAAGTCGCGCATTTTTGCTCTATGTGCGGCCCTAAATTTTGTTCGATGAAAATCACCCAAGATGTACGTGCCTATGCCGCTGGCTTAGAGGCGGCACAAGCGAAAGCGGAGCAAGTTGAAGCGGCTGCCCAAGCCATGCAAGTCACAATCAAGACGCCGCAGGAGTTGGAAGCGGCAATGGCGCTAAAATCGGCACAATTTGCTGCTTCGGGCGCCGAGATCTATCACGTGAAAGACAAGCTTGTCGCCGAAGCAGAGGAAGCCTAATTATGTCGGGTATTCATGGGGGTAATTCGCCCATGAATACCGCTCGCCCCGCATTTGTTTGGACCATAGCCGGTTCAGACAGCGGCGGCGGTGCCGGTATTCAGGCGGACTTGGCCACGATTCAAGATTTGGGTTGTCACGGTTGCAGCGTGATCACCACAGTGACGGCGCAAAGCTCAGTGGCGGTCACTTTAGTTGAGCCCGTATCAGCGGCGATGTTAATGGCTCAGCTGACGACTCTACTTTCCGACTTGCCACCCAAAGCAATTAAAATCGGCTTACTGGCAGATCAAACTCAAGTGGCATTGCTGGCAGATTGGATCGCGAGTTTTAAAATCCAGTATCCATCTGTGCCTGTGATTGTCGATCCAGTGATGGTCGCCAGTTGTGGCGATGCATTAGCAGTAGATAACTGTCAGGATATAAAAAGTGCGGCCAAATCAGCCTTAGATTTTAGGCCTTTCAAAGGTTTAATCGAACTTATCACGCCCAATGTGCTTGAACTTAGGCGGTTAACTCACAGTGATGTTTCGACCAAATCGCAGTTCGTTGCTGCAGCACAGGCTTTATCCCAGAGTTTAGATTGCAGTGTGCTCGCTAAAGGGGGCGATGTGAGCTTTGGCAGCACTGACATTCTTGCTGATACTCATGCTAAAACTCACGATAACACTCATGCTCAAACTCAGGCTAATGTTCATGTTAGCACTCTCGATAGCAACGGCTGGGATTTTGAGCTTGCCGAGGATTATCTGGTTTGCCATCAAGTACGCGCTAGCTCTGAGCTGCATCAAAATGGGCGTTTCTGGTTGGCAAGCCCGCGGGTTAATACCCGTCATAACCATGGTAGCGGCTGTACTTTGTCATCGGCCATTGCCACCGTGTTAGCGCAGGGTTTTGTATTACAAGATGCGGTGGTGGTTGCCAAAGCCTACGTGAGTCAAGGCTTAAGCGCGGCGATTGGTTTAGGGCAAGGTCCAGGGCCGTTGGCCCGTACGGGGTGGCCCAATGACTTGTCCCGCTATGCAAAGATAAGGCTGTGTGATGGCAATTTTATTAGTCATCAACTCAACCAACACCTTGATATTATAAGTGATTTAGTTGCAACAGCTTTATCTGCAACAGATCAGGCAACCGCTCAGGTAAGAATAGCCTCGACGCCACCTCAAAATATTTTATCCCACGGTTTTAAAGTGCTCGATGCCGATCTTGGTGTTTACCCTGTTGTGAGTGACTTAACCATGCTGGAGAGTTTGTTAGCTGCAGGCGTTAAAACCTTGCAGTTACGGATAAAAACCGACATCAGCGAGTTATCTAGTGCAGCGCTAGCCGAATCTGATTTAGGCAAATGTGAGTCAGGTAAGTCTGAGTTGGTTGGCTCTGAATTAGAAGCACTAATTCAAACGGCCATTGCCTTAGGTAAGCATTTTAATGCACAGCTTTTTATTAATGATCACTGGCAGTTAGCGATAAAATACCATGCCTTTGGGGTACATTTAGGCCAAGAAGATCTCGCCGTTACCGACTTAGCGGCCATTCAGTCGGCAGGGCTCGCATTAGGTATATCCAGCCACAGTTATTTTGAGTTGCTACTGGCGCATCAATACTCGCCATCCTACATAGCGCTTGGGCATATATTCTCAACCACGACGAAGCAAATGCCTTCGGCGCCCCAAGGGCTCGCAAAACTTAAACATTATGTGGCGTTACTCCAAGACCACTATCCCTTGGTCGCCATTGGCGGCATCGACTTAGCTAATCTGGCAAAGGTGAAAGCCACTGGGGTCGGCAATATTGCTGTGGTGCGCGCAATAACCGAGGCTCAGGATCCAGTCGCAGCATTTGCAGAGTTGAGCCAAGCGTGGGAGCAATGTAACTTGTCTGAAGAACTGGCTGTAAAGCATGAGTTGGTTGCTAAGCATGAGTAAAAACCAACCGCTTGCTCACGCAGAGGTTCTTTGCGACGGTACACAAAGCGCTCATACACTCAGTGATTCAGATTTCATGCGTTATTCTCGGCAAGTCTTATTGCCAGAGGTCGGTGAGGCAGGGCAATTGCAATTGGTCGACGCCAGCGTTGTTATTGTAGGGCTTGGCGGCTTAGGGCAATTGGCGGCGCAGTATCTGGCTTGTGCTGGCATTGGCAACTTGACCTTAATCGACATGGATAAGGTTGAAGTTTCGAATCTACCAAGACAATTGCTATTCACCGATGCCGACATTGGACTCAATAAGGCGCGAGTTGCCAAGCAAAAGCTCAAAGGCTTAGCGCCGCAGTGCACTGTTACTGCCCATGAAACAGTATTTAGTGCTGAGACATCAGCTCATCACTTCGCTGAGGTTTTACAATTAAAACAACAGGGTAAAAGAGTGCTCGTGCTTGACTGCACTGATAACTTTGCGACCCGCCAAGCCATTAATCGCAGCTGTATCGAAGCTGCTTTACCTTTAGTCAGCGCGTCAATCGCAGCATTTAGCGGCCAATTGTTTGCAGTCGATCAAGTGCAGTTCCCCTCTGGTGGTTGTTATCACTGTATTTTCCCCGCACAGACGAGAGTGTCACAGAGCTGCAGTACCCAAGGCGTACTTGGTCCGAGCGTGGGCGTGATGGCGTCAATGCAATCTTTGGTGGCTATTATGCAACTTTTGTTGAATATGGATAGTTGTAATGAATCGAAAAGTGCCTTGTTGGGGCGTTTTTGGCGCTTCGACGCTAAATCACTTTCATGGACTGCGGCGATATTAACGCGGGATCCCCATTGTGACATATGTGGCCCCAAAGGGGCTTATCTATCATCAAATAAAGATAATCTTGAGGTTTGATATGATTTTAATTCACATAAATAATATCCCACAGTCGTTGACTGAACCGACGTCACTCGCGGCTGTGATCCTCGCGCAAGATATTGCCCTCGACTCAGTTGCTATCGTGTTGAATGCAGAGGTGGTTCCGCGCAACCGCTGGCAATCTATTCTCTGCCAACATGAAGATAAATTAGAACTTTTTTCAGCAGTGGCGGGAGGCTAATATGTTAACGATTGCCGATGTGGAGTTTGAATCACGGTTATTTACCGGAACGGGAAAATTCAGCAATAGCCAAGTGATGCTTGAGGCGATAACGGCTTCAAAATCGCAGTTAGTCACAGTCGCGATGAAAAGAATTGATTTTAAAATGGGGCTTGATGATTTACTCACGCCGTTACGTCAAGCGGGTGTCCGGCTATTGCCTAACACTTCGGGGGCGAGAAACGCCAAGGAAGCGGTGTTTGCGGCAGAGCTTGCCCGTGAAATGCTGGGAACTCATTGGATTAAGCTCGAAATCCATCCAGACCCTAAGTACCTAATGCCCGATGCGATTGAAACCTTAGAGGCGGCCAGAATCCTCTGTGAGAAAGGCTTTATCGTGTTGCCCTACGTGCATGCCGATCCTGTGCTCTGTCGCCGCTTGGAAGAAGTGGGCTGCGCTGCTGTTATGCCACTGGCGAGTCCGATTGGCAGTAATCAAGGTTTAGTCACTGAAAGCTTTTTAAAAATCATCATAGAGCAGGCGCGGGTGCCAGTGGTGATCGATGCCGGCATTGGCGCGCCTTCACAGGCTGCGCGAGCAATGGAGCTGGGCGCCGATGCGGTGCTCGTTAACACAGCTATCGCCAGCAGCGCGTCGCCGATAGTGATGGCCGAGTGCTTTAAGGAGGCGGTGCAATGCGGTCGGCGAGCCTTTGAAGCTGGGCTTGGCCGAGTACAAACGGGCGCGGTACAGACCAGTCCTCTGACGGGATTTTTAAACCAATGAATTTTGTAGCTGAATTTGCCAACATTCCACGGGATAAACTGTTACTCGATTTGTATTCTTGCACAGCCCAAGATGTCGAGCGGGCGTTAGTGAGTCCAGCAGGGGATTTACGCAGCTTACTGGCCTTGTTATCACCTGCGGCGGAACCTTATATCGAAACCATGGCACAACATTCAGCGGCGCTTACGCGGCAGCGATTTGGCGCGAATCTGGGCATGTATTTACCGCTATACGTCTCGAATCTGTGCGCTAATGAATGTGATTACTGTGGTTTTAGCATGAGTAACAAACTCAAACGCAAGACCTTGAATGAGCAGGAGTTGATGGCCGAGATGGTCATTATCAAAAATAGGGGGTTCGATTCTATTTTACTGGTGTCGGGTGAGCATGAAACTAAGGTTGGTATCGATTACTTCAAACAAATTTTACCATTGGTAAAGCAGCAATTTAGCCATGTGGCGATAGAGGTCCAACCCATGAGTGAGGACCATTATCGCCAGTTAGTCGCGCTAGGTTTAGATGCTGTGATGATTTATCAGGAGACCTATCAGCCCGAGACTTATGCTCGTCACCATTCCCGAGGTAAAAAAATGGATTTTGCCTATCGCTTAGCAACACCGGACAGAGTTGCGGCGGCGGGGGTCGATAAAATTGGTCTTGGGGTATTACTGGGGCTGGATGATTGGCGTTTAGATGCGTTAATGATGGGATATCATATTGACTATTTAGAGCGTCGCTATTGGCGCACTCGCTTTAGTATTTCGCTGCCAAGGTTAAGGCCTTGTACTGGCGGGATCACCCCAAAAGTTATGCTATCGGATTTAGGTTTAGTACAAATGATTTGTGCATTTAGACTTTTTAATCATCAGCTTGATATCAGTATGTCGACAAGGGAAAGCCCTGAGCTGAGGGATAATCTTTTACCACTTGGAATTACTCACATCAGTGCGGGTAGTTCGACACAACCGGGCGGCTATCAAGCACCCGACAGTCAACTCGATCAATTTGAGATAAGCGATGATCGCAGCGTCGAGCAAGTCATCGAACAGATGCAACGGCAGGGTTTTAATCCCGTATTTAAGGATTGGGAAGCCAATTGGATCACAGGATAAATAAGACCGTAAATAAATGGTGAGAATGCGGATAAAACCTGTACTTTTGCAGGTAACTGGTCAATAATTGACCCATTAATCACAGCGTGCAGGAATACCGTTATGCAAATCCAATCTGCTTATTCATCCGGTCTGCAAGGCTTGCAAAGTGCTCAATCTGGGCTCACTCAAGCAACAATAGATGTGGCTAAACCGACACCGACGCAAAGTGCATCTCCGGCAGAGCCTGCAAAAGATGTTGCCCAGCCCGATAAAACCTCGGCATTACTTACCGCTAATGAGTCATTAAGACAAGGGGAAGCATCAACAGAAGTGATTGAAACTGATTCTGAAACGATAGGTTCGATCATTAATATTAAGGTGTAAATATCATGTCGGTTGTGGCGCTATCACCTAAGGTTGGAGCGCCATCCTCTTCATTTTCGGCACATGATAAGATGCTCAGCTCGAATCTAAGCCAGAGTCACGCTAATAGCACTTATCAAGGAGCCAGCGCTCACACTGCAGGCTCCTCAAAAATTGAAGCGAGTGGTGTCCATGAACTACAGGTTACTGGAACTTCATTTGCTCCAGTTCAAGCCACGCCTATTACTTCATTAGCTGCTAACGTTTCTCAATCTCTCCACTCATCACCGAATGTGTCTTTTGCTGCTTCTAGTGCTGTTTCATCAACTGCTGCATCTGTACTTCCTGTACTGAATGGTGCAAGCCAAGCACCCAAGATCGATCCTTTTTCCGTACCAACGCCAAGGAGCAATCCTCAGGTAAATACGTTAAATGATCGAGCTAGCTTACATGCCGATGCGAGTTTTAGTTTGTTAACAGGACCAAGATCCATTTCTGGTGTACGCGGGGGACAGATTGCGGCACCTATTTCTACTCAGGTATTTTCGCCAGTCGCGGGTACGAGTAATAGCGGACTTGGGGTAAATTCCTTGGCTACAATAAGTCCAAATCTCAGTGTAACGAGCAATATTCCCGTTGATATTTTTACGCCTCTGAGTCCATCAATTGGCACTAGTGGTACTGATATTCCTGCTTTCAATCCATCTAGCACGGGTGATGTTTCTCCAATAATGCCTGATTTAGCTGCAGTGTTTGGACCACAAACTGTCTTTACTGGAGCTGCGTTAGTTGATCCCTCTACGTCTGATTCTGTAATCAACAGTGCTGTAAATAAGAGTATAGCAACGAGTGCAGGGCCTGTTGGTCAGTCAAACTCTGCGCAAGCCTTAGATCAATCAGCTAGCAATGATGTTGCTCAACCGACTGTGTTAGAACAATTTACTCAAGTTTTCGGTGAAGCTCAGGCTCAAGCTGGTCCTGTAGATGCTCCTGCGACAGCGTCTAATCCAGATGATAGTCAACAAGTCTTAGCTGCTGTCTTTGCCCCAAATGATAATCAGCTTGAAAAGCAAGTACAGGAAGAAGAATCGCAGAAACAGCAAATTGCAGCAGCGGAAGAGGCAAAGCAGCAATCACTGGTTCAACAGGCTCAGGAACAAGAGATACAAGCCCAAGAAAAAGTGCAGGCTCAACAGCAACAGCAAGTCGATGAGCTTAAAACTCGAGATTCAGAGGTTAAAGCCCATGAGCATGCCCACGCAACCGTCGGAGGACAATACGCTCAGAGCCCGAGTTTTAAGTATGAAAAGGGTGCTGATGGCCAACGTTACGCCACCGATGGCGAAGTGCAGATTGATGTCTCTCCAGTGGGAGGCGACCCGCTTGCAACGATAAACAAAATGAAGCAAGTTTATGCCGCAGCAATGGCTCCTGTTGACCCGTCATCAGCGGATATCCGTGTTGCCGCGGAAGCCTTGCAAAAAATGAATGAAGCTAAGGTGATGCTGGCAGAGGAGCGACAAAAACAAATTGTTGACTTGCAAACGACTCAAACATTAATAGACGCAGATGCACAAATCAAAGAGTTGCCACCGTTAGAAAAACATACACCTGTAGTGACGGGAGACGTTGATGAGTCCGGTAATATTGCTCAGCCCCAAGAGGCTGTATTCACCCCCGCCTCTACTGCGCTTGATAAGCTAAAACAAGCGATCGAGGCGCAAACGGCCAACACGAGAGTCATTGATACTGGTTCGAAAACCTCTTCTGATATCAGTGACTCAGTCACTACATCGACCACAGTGGAAACGATTGAGCCACCGACCGCAACTTTAGCATTTGGAGAAGCTTCAACTTCAGCGGATTTAGCGACGGGTTTTATCTCAAGATCCGATAGTGCTGCAAGCCGTTATTATGTCGCGGTTGCACAAGCCAGTGCTGGACCTTCAGCTCGTGTCGATATGACGTCGCAAGCCAATATTCAGTCTTCGTATCTGGCATCTTCAAATGAGCTGCTTAGCAATTTGCAATCTACGGATGTTTTGTCCGCAAACGATGTAAATGAGCAGTCTTCAAATATCAGTGCTAGCGCGAATACGAATGTGTCTTTGCAGAGCGAGTTATATGTGAAGGATGACCTTTTACAGGAGACGGGATTTATTCAGCCGCAATATTTGGGTGATCAACAAGCGCGCTATGTCGACTTTAGTGTGTAAGATTAGGCTTTAACTATTCCCATGATTCGCTGTTCATCATCTTTTTCGAAACAACTTCTCAGTACCACTAAGAACTAACCATTTAATCAGCAGTTAGCACTTATCGTTTTGCTCACTCGAATTGATAACTCGTTTGGTATCTTGCTGTTAATGACTATTCGTCGTTTCAATTCCATGCTGTTTTAAAATCAAGGAAGCAAGCAGTTTTGATGCAGGCCCTTGTTGATCCCTATTAGGGATAACTAAGCTCAACATGATGCGACGTTTTTGGCTACCCTCAAGATGTAAACGTACTAGATTACCCGAAGCCAATTCTTCTTGGACTAAGAAAGAGGGGATCCAACAGAAACCAATACCTTGATTTAAAATGACTTTAGCTTCATGGAAGTTAGAGACTGTCCAGCGCTGCTCAGCTTTGAGCCAGCCGATATCAATGTTGGATTGTACACCAGTATCTTTAATCACTAACTGTAAATATTGTGCCAATAGTTTATCGTCTTCAATTGTGCCTAAATCAGCGAGTGGGTGATTTGGATGACAGACGAGGTAGAGTTCTTGTTCACATAAGGGTTCGGATAAATACCCTTTAGGCGGCACCCCTGCACAGATAGCAATATCGACTTTACTCTGCAGAATGAGCTCTTGAGTACCGGTGATCACTGAGTCCAGCATGATGATTCGAGTGCCACGACTGTGGGGCAGAAACGCATTGAGGGCACACACTAAGCTTTCCATCGGATAGATAATTTCACGGGCAATCGTGAGTGTCGGCTCCCACCCTTGTTCAAGATTACTCGCAAGTTGTTCTAACTCGTTGACGGCTTGGGTGACATGCCGTGAGCGGCGCAGCAGCACTTCGCCCTGCGGGGTGAGATAGGCTTTACGGCCTTTGACTTCGAGTAGCTCGATACCTAATTGATGCTGTAATTTGGCAACGGCATGGTTAAGTGACGATTGACTCTTGTTGAGTTTTTCGGCCGCTTGGGCATAGCCGCCAAAATCGACCACCGCTTGCAAAATACGCCATTGTTCTAAGGTAGATTTAGCTCGAGTCATTATAATCTCAAAAAAACGATAGATTGGGGCTTATAGTGGCCACTTCTTACGACTTTTTCAATTAAATATCATAGAGTCAGTCATTTTCACGACATACAGCTAACTATGTCGCGCTAAGTTATTGAGGGGATAGATAGGCGAATAATGACAATTAGCTGTGTTTGCGCCCGAGCGAGTCACAAACACATCCTAAGCATTCACACTTAAAACGCACAAGAACCTATTGCGTCGAAAGCTTGGGTGTTGGAGCTGTCAGCATGTTCTGAAGCGGCGCTATTTGAGATCCTTTGGATCAGCGCAGCACTATCAACGGGGGCGCCAATGACCGCTTTTAATTGGTCACTGAAGCTTAAAGCGTCTTCATTGATGACTAATACATTGAATAATTTTAGTTTGTCTTGGCAGTTGAATGTGGATTGAGCTATCAGCTGGGCTAGCGATGCTTGCCAGAGTGATTGGTAGTAGAGCGGTCCTTCGTTGGCGATAGCATTGAAGCTATAAGGATAATCCTGTGTTTGTGGCCAGTCTTGACCAAAGCTCGCATTAAACTCCGCACCGAGATCCGGATAGACTTGTGCACTTGAGTTTTGGTAAAAGTTGACTGCAACTTTAGCGCGAAAAACTTTAAGCTGCTTCGAATAAGCTTTAGCCAGTGTTTCACGCTCCTGTAAATAAGTGTGCTCAAACCGCGGAAAGAGTTGATGGCGCAGCACTTCAGCTAACCAAAGACTCGCCACAAAATAGCTATCTTGACTCTGTCCCATGGCATTGTTGAGGTAGAAATGACTCGCTTTAGCAAGGGAAATGACCGCCTCTGCGATGGATTCGGTTAATTGCTCAATGTCTTTGTAGTTACTCAGCTGTGGCTTGAGATCCAACGCCTGTTGTCCAAATTGCTGGCCGAGTACACTTTGGCGCAATGTCTGCTGTTGACTACCTTGTTGTGGATTTTGGTTGTACGCCACATAGATTTCACCTAACAATCTTTGCTGGTGGTAGACCCTAACGATATGCGGCCGATTGGGAACGGCAGGTATTTTCTCGACCTTAGCGGTTTCTATGGTCTCAAAGTGTAAACCAAACACTTGCAGATAAGTAAAGCTGCGACTCAAGACGTCAGAGGTTTGCCATGTCGGCCCCTTGGCTGATGCTTGTTGTGACAGGGTTCGCCCAATATCCCAGGGAGCCACTTGCAGATCTTGGGTTTGGCTATCGAGAAAGGCTTTGACTAATTCAGGGGACGATAACTGCTGCGAACTAAGCACTAATGCGCTGTAATCGGTAAAGCCTGCAGCAGTGGCGGCTTGTTGGCGCTGCTCAGCAATTCGCTCTAATGCCGTTTGGTTGGTTTCACTGGCTCTGGCTTGGTAGGCCTGCCATACATTTTGGCGACATACGGCGTTTTCTTGCGTCAGTAAGTAACTGACGATAGTGCCAGCAAAATCGCTCTGCTTTGCACTGCTGCGCTTCGGCTCGTCACTTTTATCACCTTCTTTATGCAGATGTTGCTGCTGAGTCACTTCAGGTTGGCATTGGCTGTCATTGAAGGCAAGACTAAATTGCTGGCTGCCTAACCCTTGGCCTATGCTAGCCTGCGCCGTATGTAATTTCGCTTTCTCCTCGGCGCGCCAATGTTGTTGTAGCAATTGTTTAAGCTGTTGGCTCAGCAGTATTTGTTCTGCATTGCCTTGGGCTAAGGCGTAGGCTAGTTGGCTCAATTCAGTTTGGCTGAGAAGTTGCGACAGGGTGTCGGCGAGGTGTAGCTGGCATTGCAGTAGACCCTCGCGTTCCTCACTTGGTAAGTTAAACCCACGGTAATAGTTGAGTCTGTCGTTGATATTATTAAGCCCTAACATCTGTTGCTCAAAAATAAGCGCGCGCTGGGCCAAGGTTAATTCAGATGCCGTTAAACGCGCATTGGCGAACACAGTCGCAAGATCAATACTTGGCAAACGCAGGCATTGTTCAACTAAGAGGGGAACAGGGCTTGGCGCCGCATAGGCGGCATTCGTAACATAAAGGCTCAAGCCAAACAGGCTAACCAGTAAAGTGGGTTTTAACATGGGTTATGTGTTCTGCATCTGTGATGGAATGAGTTAACTTTGACTTAGTATCCAATTGAGTTAGCTTCAATTCATTGTTATGCATGAAACCCTGTTCTGTTCTGGATGTCAACGATAAGGTGGGAGTCGTAAATGTATTGCTATTCAAGGAAGGAGTTACACTGAGCTGCTGAACACTTACATATTCCAGATGAACTAGAGGAATGGTGATCTTTCGGCTTTTGATATCAGCCATTACTAACTCAAACCCTGAGGACGCAATGACTGATATTCGCTTACTTCAGACTGAAAAGGTTAGTTTAAATCCTGATTAGGTTGATTTTTTACTGCGATAATCGTGGCGCGTTTGGGCGCAGGATAACCTTCAACCGTTTTGGTGATGTCGTTAGGATCTAGGTATTCAACCAGTGATTCGTTGGGCATCCAGTCGGTACGGCGTTGCTCGGCAAGGGCTGTGACATCGGTATCGACACAACGGATATCAGTGAAATCACACTTCTTTAACCAGAGCATGAGCGCGGCAACAGATGGAATGAACCATACATTATTCATTTTGCCATATCTATCTTGAGGCACGAGTACGGCATTTTCGTCGCCATCTATCACCAAGGTTTCTAGCACGAGCTCACCACCGGTGCGCAATTGATCACGCAGTTGTAACAAGTGATCGATAGGCGAACGTCTGTGATATAAAACGCCCATGGAGAAAACAGTGTCAAATGCATCGAGCGGTGGCAGCTCTTCAATACCCAATGGTAACAGGTGTACAGGGTGATGTGTGCCCGCTAAACGTTTGACGGCTTCAAACTGACATAAAAACAACGGCGAAGGGTCGATACCGACGACACGTTTGGCACCTGAGCCCAACATGCGCCACATGTGATAACCACTGCCACAACCGACATCGAGCACAGTGCGGTTTTTCAGCGGCGAAATATGTTGCTTAACGCGGTCCCATTTCCAGTCACTGCGCCATTCGGTATCGATATGGATGCCATGAATGTGGAAGGGGCCTTTACGCCATGGCATAAAAAGGCGCAGCAGGTTTTCTAGCTTCTCTTTTTCACCAGGGCTGAGTTGCTCGCCGCTACCGACGGTCACGCTATCGATAAAATCTATTTGATCTGGTGCAGGATAGTGCAGCTTGTTGAGCACTTTTTCCCACTTTGGCAGGTTGCCGTGTTTATGATCTCGTTGCCACTTGCCTAAAATGCTCGGCAGGGTTTCGAGCCAGTGTTGTAGATTCGAATCGGCGATTTGTTGGTAAAACGAGCTAAAGCTGATCACTTGATGGCCACCATAGAAGCAAAGTTAAAGCATTGGAACCAGAGACTAAAGTGACTAAAGCCTTGGCTGGTGAGTCGTTGTTGATGCGTGGTTAAGGTGTCGGGCTTCATGACATTTTCCAGCGCACTGCGTTTTTGGCTGATCTCAAGTTCGCTGTAACCATTAGCGCGTTTAAAGTCCAAATGTTGCTCTTCCAATAGGGTTTGGATCGGGGCATCTTCGAAGCGAATTTTTTCAGACAGCACTAAAATCCCGCCGGGATTAAGACCCTGATAAATCTTGGCTATCAGGGTTTCTCTGTCTTCTGGTGGTAAAAATTGCAAGGTAAAATTGAGTACCACTAGTGAGGCATTTTTAATATCGATATCGCGAATATCACCGCAAACCAGATCGACGTCTGTATCGCTGACATAGGCATTCAGGTTCTCTTGGCAGCGTGCGACCATAGATTCACTGTTATCTACAGCAATAATGCGACATTGGCGGCCTTGGATTTGGCGACGAATACTTAAGGTCGCGGCACCGAGTGAGCAACCCAAATCGTAAATTTGAGTATTTGGCATGACGAAACGATCTGCAAAATCGCCTATGGTATTGATAATTTGCGCATATCCAGGCACTGAGCGGCGGATCATGTCACTGAACACACCTGCTACACGGTTATCAAACTGGAAATCGCTAATATGCTCGCTCGCTTGAGCGTAGATAGTGTCTTGAGAAACGTTCATCTGAGATTTTTCATGGGAATTCAACTGCGCATTTTAACGAATCAGAGCGATTAGCAGCAAGTCTCATGCTAGTAATTTGCGATAAATTTTTGTCTAATACTTAATAGATAACAAAATCGTTACATGTACATCAAGTACTAAGGGCTCAACTTGAAGTTTGTGATCCACTTAATTGTGATCTTGTGCAGCTGTTTTTTGAGCATAACAGGGCAGGCAAGTCCGTTGTCCTCTGAGCCATTAATCATCGTTATGGGTGAGGATAGCTTTCCCTATCAATATGTCGACAACGATGGCGAGCCGACTGGATTACTGGTTGATTTATGGAAAGTGTGGGCTAAACACAGCCATACCCAAGTGGTTTTTGTGGCGCGCCACTGGCATGAGTCCCTTGATCAACTGCGGCAAGGTAAGGCGCAAGTGCATATCGGCATGGGGAAAACCCCAGAGCGAGAGCAAGAATTTGATTTTGCAGTGCCCATTGCGGATGTGGGCACTTTTTTGTATTTGCATAAATCCTTGCAGGGCAAAAAATCCATCAAAGAACTGATCCCCTTTCAAATTGGTGTGGTAGCGGCTTCATCCCATGAAGCGGAATTACACCGTATCGAACCGCAGCTTGTGTTTAAACGCTACGAAAGTCGTGAGAAATTATTGGTAGGGGTCGCCGCGGGCGAGATCGTAGTCTTTGCGGGGTTAGAAGGCTATTTGAAAGATCCCGACTCATCCCAAGAGATTGCCGCAAACTTTCCCAATACTGCCCGCCTTCAAATTAAGGCGATGCAGTTTGTACCCGCAGTTCAAAAGGGCAATCTTGCATTAGTCGATAAAATCAATAAAGGTTTCACTGCGCTCGATGCGCACTTTATTCAGCAAACGGAGCGACGTTGGCTTGGCTATCAACGTCAACAAGCTGGGATTGTTATTTCGATGCAACTGGGCGCCGAGCCTTTTGTGGACTTAGGGGTCGATGGTTTACCCCATGGTTTGTATGTGGACATGTGGCAGCTTTGGTCTGAGAAAACGGGTATTGCCGTTGATTTTATTTCTGGTGATATGAACTCCAGCGTGGACGATGTTCGTCGCGGTCTCGCCGATGCCCACATAGGTTATCCTGAAAGTGATGATGTTAAAACGGGCCTTACTCAGGCTTGGCATTTATATACGGTGAAGAGTCGACTCTTTCTCTATCAGCAACAGTTAACCGATTTAGACAGCTTAAAAGGTAAACGTATTGGTGTGGTGCCGACAGCGCCTTATTTGGTGGAGTTGCGTAAAGCATTACCCCAAGTGTCACTGCGTTATTACGACAGTATGGATGCCATGGTGGCGGGGGCGAGGTCTGGAGAAGTTGTCGGTTTTATCGCCGCGGGTGCATGGACATCCCATTATTTACTGCTCAATAAAGGCTGGTCTGACTTTAGCCAGTATCCTGATCTCGAATTTAGCACCAACATTTATGTGCTGACCCGTAGCGATGATGCTGGCCTTACACAGAGGATAGCCAATGGGTTTAACAGTATTAGCAATCAAGAATTTGCTGAGATTGAACATAAATGGATGCTCAATCCTAAAGATCATGTTTTTACCCAAGCTGAGCGCCATGTCAGCCTAAGCCCAGCAGAACAGGCCTATGTGGAAAGTGTAGGCGAACTCAAAGTCGGTTATTTAAAGCAATGGCCACCGATGGAGTTTATGGATGAGCAGGGTGAGTTTGCGGGGATCAATAGCGATATCGTCAAATTGCTCAAGGAACAACTCAAACTTAAGCTCACGCCCGTTGCCTTTGATGATTGGCATTCGTTAATCGAGGCATTGCAAAAGGGCGAGGTGAGTTTAGCCGGCAGTGTCGCGCAAACGGCGGAGCGCCAGCAGCGTTTAGCGTTTAGTGAAGCCTATTGGCCATCGCCGTGGGCCTTAGTATCGCAACTGGAACAAGTCTCGGTTTTTAATATTGCTCAGCTCGCAGGTCAAAGGGTGGCTGTGGTTGAGGGATATCATTTGGTGGCCCAATTGATGAGTCTGGAGCCTTCGCTCAAGTTAGTCATAGTGCCAAATACGCAGGCCGGATTAGCGGCCGTGACGAATGGCAATGCGAATGTGTTTATCGATAAAGTGGTGACTTTAGCTTCTGAGCTTAAAACCAGCCACTATCCGACACTGAAAATGTCGCTGCTCAGTGATCTCGCCGATCAGCATAGTCATATTGGTGTTTATCCTCAATTTGCGCCACTGGTGCCGCTGATTAATAAAGCTTTGGCTTTGGTTGATGCTCAACATCAGCAAAAAATATATACGCGCTGGGTGTCATTTTCTGTGGCGACAGAGAGTGCTAAATATCTGCAATGGCTGCGTTATATCGTGTTTGGCGTGATAATCTTGTGCTTAGTGATGGTGGCTGTGTTGTTAGTGAATCGTCGCTTAAATCGTGAGATCACTCAGCGATTGGTGGCTGAAAAACGTTTGTTGCATGTGGCTAATCATGATGCTTTAACTCAGTTGCCCAATCGTGCCTTACTTGATGACAGACTAACCCAAGCTTTGCTATCTCATCGCAGAGAACAGGCACATTTCGCTTTGTTATTCATCGATCTCGATGGTTTTAAACAAATCAATGACCAACACGGTCATCCTATTGGCGATGAATTACTGGTACTGGTCGCCCAAAAGTTAACCAAGGTTATCCGTGGCTCAGATACCGTTGCGCGATTTGGCGGCGATGAGTTTGTTATCCTGCTAAATCGTGTGCAAGATCTCGATGCTGCAACCCAAGTTGCTGATAATATTCTACAGGCACTGTCGAGCCCTTTACTTATTCAAGGCGTCAGTGTCAGCATAGCGGTTAGTATTGGCGTGGTGATTTATCCCCGCGATGGTGATACCGCAATAGGTTTATTGAAAAAAGCCGATCAGCTGATGTACCAAGCAAAAAGTTGCGGCGGGCGTTGTTATCGCTCAGCTTGATGTTTTTTTGAACGCTCATGCTCATATAGTGCGTTCGCCTCTAGTCAAGGGCGTAAAACTGTTTGATACTTCACCGCCTAAGTGTGAAGTACTTTGGTAATCGGCATTATTTTACTATAATGCCGCTTTTATCTCGTTTTGATTATTTCCAAAGCACCGGTTTCCGGATAAAGGATAGAGTTAGATGCGCAGTCATTATTGTGGAGACGTCAATAAGTCTCACGTTGGACAAGAAGTTACCTTGGTAGGTTGGGTTAATCGTAGCCGTGATTTGGGTGGCGTTGTCTTTTTAGATTTAAGAGACAGAGAAGGTCTCATCCAAGTGGTCTATGATCCAGACTTACCTGAGGTGTTCAATGTCGCTAGCACGCTGCGCGCCGAATTTTGCGTTCAGGTCAAAGGCTTAGTTCGTGCCCGTCCTGATAGCCAAGTCAATGGTCAAATGAAGACGGGTGAGATTGAAGTCTTAGGTCAAGCCTTGACGATTATCAATGCTGCCGATCCACTGCCATTGAGCATGGATAACTACCAGAACAACAGCGAAGAGCAACGTCTTAAGTATCGTTACTTAGATTTACGTCGTCCAGAAATGGCGCAGCGATTAATTTTCCGCGCTAAAGTGACCAGTTCTGTGCGTCGTTTCCTCGATTCAAACGGTTTCTTAGACATAGAAACACCGATCCTGACCAAGGCAACCCCAGAAGGAGCCCGCGATTATTTAGTACCAAGCCGTACTTATAAAGGTCAGTTCTTTGCCTTGCCACAATCGCCACAGCTGTTTAAACAGTTACTGATGATGTCAGGCTTTGATCGTTACTACCAAATCGTAAAATGCTTCCGTGATGAAGACTTACGTGCCGACCGTCAGCCAGAATTCACCCAAATCGATATCGAAACGTCTTTCATGAGCTCTGAGCAAGTGATGGCGAAAACCGAAGAGATGATGCGTGGTCTGTTCCTTGAAATGCTGAACGTCGATCTCGGCGAGTTCCCGCGCATGACCTACAACGAAGCGATGCGTCGTTTTGGTTCAGATAAGCCAGATTTACGTAACCCATTAGAGCTGGTGGACATTGCCGATTTACTCAAAGAAGTGGAATTTGCGGTATTCTCTGGTCCTGCGAACGATGAAGAAGGTCGTGTTGCTGCACTGCGTATTCCGGGCGGCGCTGCACTGTCTCGTAAGCAAATCGATGATTACACTAAGTTTGTTGGCATCTATGGCGCTAAAGGCTTAGCGTGGATGAAGATTAATGACCTAAGCCTTGGCTTAGAAGGCATTCAATCACCTGTGCTGAAATTCTTAAACGAAAGCATAGTCAATGAAATCGTGAGCCGCACTGGCGTGCAAACTGGTGACATTATCCTGTTTGGTGCAGATCAGGCGACTGTGGTTGCCGAATCTATGGGCGCACTGCGTCTTAAAGCGGGCGAAGATTTCAGCTTATTGCAAGGTGAATGGCGTCCACTGTGGGTAGTTGACTTCCCAATGTTTGAGAAAATCAACGGCAACTTCCACGCGGTTCACCATCCGTTCACCGCACCGCGCGGCGTAACGGCAGCTGAACTTGAAGCTAACCCAGCAAATCGCGTTTCTGATGCTTACGATATGGTATTAAACGGCTGCGAATTAGGCGGTGGTTCAGTGCGTATCCACAACCAAGAAATGCAGTCTGCGGTATTCCGTATTCTGGGTATTACTGACGATGAAGCTAAAGAGAAATTCGGCTTCCTGTTAGAAGCGCTGCGTTACGGCACACCGCCACATGCAGGTTTAGCGTTTGGTTTAGACCGCATCATCATGCTGATGACGGGCGCAAGCTCAATCCGCGATGTGATGGCGTTCCCTAAAACCACCACTGCCGCTTGTCCGCTGACTAACGCGCCAGGATTTGCAAATCCGCAGCAGTTAGCTGAACTTGGCATTGCCGTGGTTGAGAAAGCCGTTAAAACGGAAGACTGATCTTTCGTAACAGGGCTTTTGTAAATTGATCTTATGCAAATTGATCTTATTCAAGTCGACGTTGTGTAACTCGTTTTGTGAAAGGCGATTGGCATTAGTCGATTGGCGTTAGTCTATTAGCATTAGTCCTTATCAGTTATTTTTAGTCGTACCGAAAACCGAGGCATGAGCCTCGGTTTGTTTTAGTGAACCGTCATTCCACCGCTTATCAATATCTGTTAGTTCAATCCTTTAAGTAAATAGCCGTTATTTAGTCTTATTCCACCTTCGGCTCTTGATAAGCTTTGCGATGGCACCTAGATGATACCTAAGTAGAGGAGACTTCCCATGGCAGGTCACAGTAAATGGGCCAACATTAAGCACCGTAAAGCGGCTCAAGATGCTAAACGCGGTAAACTCTTTACTAAATTCATTCGCGAGTTAACCGTTGCAGCCCGTGAAGGTGGCTCAGATCCCGACTCTAATCCACGATTACGTGTCGCCATCGATAAAGCCCTTGGTGGCAATATGACCCGAGACACGGTTGAGCGTGCGATTAAACGCGGCGCCGGTGAATTAGAAGGCCAGCAACTCGAAACCATTCTCTATGAAGGTTATGGCCCAGGCGGCACCGCTGTGATGGTTGAAACCATGACGGACAATCGTAATCGTACTGTGAGTGGTGTACGTAATGCGTTTAGTAAATCGGGCGGTAACTTAGGCACGGATGGGTCGGTTTCTTATCTGTTCACTAAGCGTGGGGTGTTATCCTATGCGCCGGGAACTGATGAAGATGCATTGATGGAAGCGGCGCTTGAAGCGGGCGCGGAAGATATTGTCAGCTATGATGATGGTGCTGTGGATGTTTTTACTGATCCCGTTGATTTCTATACGGTGAAAGAGGCGCTCGATAACGCCCATTTTGTGGCGGATAATGCCGAAATCGCGATGATAGCCTCGACGAAAGCTGAGCTTGATCTAGAAACCGCCGAAAAATTTATGCGCCTTATCGACACCCTTGAAGATCACGATGATGTGCAAGAGGTGTATCATAATGCGGAAATCTCCGATGACGTGATGGCAAGCCTAGGTTAGATTAACTGTGAGCTGGATTTGGGCGTCAATCTAGACCAATTTCAGTTCGCACACGCTAACGTAGGACACTCGCTAATCCAGGAACTGAGACGAACATTCAGATCCCATATAAGGCATTAAATGGCAATTATTTTAGGTGTTGACCCAGGTTCACGGATCACCGGCTACGGCGTGATCCAATGTCAGGGACGGCATCAGATTTACCTCGGCAGTGGCTGTATTCGCACTTCGTCTGAAGAGCTTCCTGGCAGGCTTAAGCAAATATTTGATGGGATCACTGAAATTATTCGTCAGTATCAACCGGACGAATTTGCGATTGAACGGGTATTTATGGCAAAAAATGCCGATTCTGCGCTCAAGTTAGGCCAAGCACGCGGCGCGGCCATTGTTGCTGCCACAGTCGCCAATTTACCTGTGGCCGAATACAGTGCGACTCAAATTAAGAGCGCAGTCGTGGGTACGGGGCGAGCACAGAAAGCCCAAGTACAACACATGATCCAACAACTACTTAAATTACCCGCAGCCCCACAAGCTGACGCCGCAGATGCACTCGGAGTTGCTGTGTGTCATTATCACACCAGCCAGAGTTTAATTGCATTGAGTGGCCGGGCAACGGCAAGAACATACGGACGGTACAGATGATAGGTCGTTTACGGGGCGTGCTCGTTGAGAAACAAGCACCAGAAATTTTGATCGATGTTAATGGTGTTGGTTACGAGTTACAGATGCCGCTTACTAGCTTTTATGAGCTGCCTGAAGTTAATCATGAAACTATGGTCTACACCCACTTTGTGGTACGTGAAGATGCACAGCTACTCTATGGTTTTATCACTAAGCAGGAAAGGGCGTTATTTCGCTTACTGATCAAGACCAATGGTGTCGGTCCCAAGCTCGCACTGACCATTTTATCAGGCATGACAGCCGGAGAATTTGTGGGCTGCGTTGAGCGCGATGACATAGTGACCTTAGTGAAATTACCTGGTGTTGGTAAGAAGACCGCCGAGCGGTTACTGGTAGAAATGCGCGATAAGCTCAAGAGCTTGATGGAAGCCTCAGCAGGCTCAGAGCGTGAGTTCGTGCTGCAATCCAATTACTCACCCGCACCGACAGTCAATAGCGCCGAAGAAGATGCTATTTCAGCTTTAATTTCGCTGGGTTATAAACCACCGCAGGCGAGCAAATCGGTTTCTGCAGCCTACAAAGAGGGCATGGATTCAGAAACTCTGATCAAAGCCGCCCTTAAATCGATGCTTTAATTGAACAATGATGATAATTAAGATGAAAGCTGCGATAAGGAATAATAATGATTGAGGCAGACAGACTCATCCAGCCGCAGATCCAAGCTCAAGATGAATCCATCGACAGGGCGATGCGCCCTAAAATGCTCGATGAATACACGGGTCAAGATGACACTCGGGCACAGCTTAAGGTGTTTATTCAAGCGGCAAAGAATCGTAATGAAGCCTTAGATCATATGTTGATTTACGGTCCGCCGGGATTGGGTAAAACCACCTTAGCCATGATTGTTGCGAACGAGATGGGGGTGAACATTAAATCCACCTCTGGGCCTGTGCTGGAAAAAGCGGGCGATCTCGCCGCACTTTTGACCAATCTCGAATCCGGTGATGTGTTATTCATCGATGAAATCCACCGATTAAGCCCTGTGGTGGAGGAGATTTTGTATCCAGCGATGGAAGATTATCAGCTGGATATCATGATAGGTGAAGGGCCGGCAGCGCGCTCTATCAAGCTTGATTTACCGCCGTTCACTCTAGTGGGGGCGACAACACGGGCAGGGGCTTTGACTTCACCACTTCGGGCGCGTTTTGGGATCCCGCTACGGCTTGAATTCTATAATATCAAAGATTTAAGCACCATAGTCACGCGTTCGGCGCAGGTGATGGAACTGGATATTGATGCTGAAGGTGCATTTGAAATCGCACGCCGTTCACGTGGTACACCGCGGATAGCTAACCGACTGCTTCGCCGCGTGCGGGATTACGCGCAGGTGAAGCATGATGGCGCTGTCACTAAGTTTGTTGCCGACCATGCACTAGACTTGCTGGATGTCGATAATGAAGGTTTCGATTACATGGACCGCAAGTTACTACTCGCCATTATCGATAAGTTTATGGGTGGCCCAGTTGGACTCGATAACTTAGCCGCAGCCATAGGCGAAGAACGCGAAACCATTGAAGATGTGCTAGAACCCTTTTTGATCCAGCAAGGCTTTATCCAACGCACGCCCCGCGGCCGTATTGCAACCGCACGAGCATATCAACATTTTGAGTTGATCAAACCCGAGTAAATATCAGTTTGATGATTTATATGATTAAGAGGCGACCTGAGAGTCGCCTTTTTTATGGGAAAAATTTACCTTTGCATACAATTTGGGTGAAGTAAAAGCGATATTTAAACAAATTAAGGGCGGTAATTGGAGGGGATAATGAGCTTTTATGAGTTGATAGGTATAAATTCTCATTATTAAATTGTATCAAAACTCCAAAGTATTATGGCTGTTTTCAGCTCGTTATTTAGACATTAATAATAGCTGTAAATATATAGAAATCTATATATTTACAGCTATTTACTGATGCCTTTTATTTATCAACAAGTGTATCAGTGTGGTGTGTTTGTTGAGCTGAAATCTGAGATCTTTACTATTAAGATTGATTTTTATCTGAGATTAATTTAATTCAACAAATTGGATTTAGGCCATTAAATTCTCAAAACAAATAGTCGCTACAGTTACCCTTTTTTAGGTTTTCATATGGAATAACTTGTAATGATATTGGTTTGTTTTTATTGGTGGCTTTGTTTTTATGCATAAATAACACAATTGATGCTAATTGTATCCTTTGTTATGTACTGATTTAGCAAGATTATCTTAATAATTATGGCTATTTCAAATTGCTCACGTCTATAGATATGCAGTTTAAGTGGTAGTTAATCAATACTTCATTCCAATTCAAGTCTCTCGCCACACCAAATAATTGTGACTTGTATCACACTTTTTGCCATTGAATATGTTTCATAAAAGTAATTTATTAACAGTGTTAATCACTAATTACTTATTAAGGTTGAGGGTTAACTTCTGATAAATTATGAATATTAAGTTTTATTGAAAATAACGACCATCAAAAAAACAAATTAACTCAAATTTATTAACATTTATTCTGTGTTGGTTAATATTTTGAGTGTTGACGGAGTTAAAGTGAATCCTCAGTATCGAGTGCAACACTAGTACATCAATAGTTGTACAAGCTGTAAGCATAAAAATAATAGTAAGATCTAGGGAGCATTCATACATGATCAAAAGAACCAAAGTAGCGTCGGCTATTAACTTAGCTATCGTTGCATCTATCACTTCTGGTGCATTTGTTACGTCAAGTGCATTTGCTGCTGAAGAAAAAGCAAAAGTTGAACGTATTGAAGTCACGGGTTCACGCATTCAACGCCAAGACATGGAAACAGCATCTCCAGTGACCGTTATTGATGCTGCTGCGATTAAAGCGGAAGGTTTTACTTCTGTTGACCAAATGTTACAAGTGCAGACTTCGATGGCGGGTGCGGCAGTGGGTTCAAGCACAAACAACGGTGCTGACGGTGTTGCCCAAGTTGACTTACGTGGCATGGGTTCACAACGTACGCTTGTGTTACTGAACGGCCGTCGTATGGTGAACTCAGGTTCTGGTGCCAATAGTTCTGTGGATCTGAACTCGATTCCAGTGGCTATGATTGCGCGTGTTGAAATTCTGAAAGACGGTGCCTCAGCGGTTTACGGTTCAGATGCCATTGCAGGTGTAGTGAACATTATCACTAAGAAAGACTTTGAAGGTTTCCAGCTAGATTTTAACGGCAGTGGCACTGACAAAGGTGACGGTGAAAGTGGTGATGTAAGTGCATTATACGGTTTCAACACAGAGGGTGGTAACTATACCTTTGGTGCTGCTTATGCTGACCGTCGTGGCGTGATCCAAGGTGATCGAGATTGGTATGACCCACTCGATAATACGAGTTCAATTATTCCAACTGGTGCATTAAACCAGAAAGTAATTGATGCAAATGGTAATTGGGTTAACAGAGCCACAGGTTATGATTATTCGAATGACGTATATTTTCAAACGCCAAGTGAGCGTCGCAGCCTATTTGCAAATATGACACAAGAGTTAGGTAATGATGTGGTATTGACGGCCGATGCTATCTATACCAATCGTCGTTCTAACCAACAACTTGCGGCACAGCCTGCGCAAATCAAGTTAAATGTTTGCGGTGACCCAAGAGTGACAGATCCAACTGCTGGTTGCCTTAATCTTGACCAAAGCATGGTTGATGCTGGGATTAAAGCTGACGCTCGCGGACAAGTGCAATATAACAGACGTATGAATGATGTTGGACCTCGTGTTTATAACCAAGATACCGATACCTGGCGTTTATCTACTGGCTTAGCGGGGTCTTTGGATGTTCATACTGGTATGAACTGGAATGTGGACTACACATTTGGTAAGAACGAGGCTAAAACAGGCGTTGATAACTCAATTAACGCCACATTGATGGCCGCTTCTATTTATGCTGATCCATATGCTTGGTTTGAAGGTTCTCCACTGACAAATGAGATGAAAGACGTTTCTTATGACGAGAAATCAACTGGTGGCAATGAACAACAAACTTTATCTGCTGGCTTAAATGGTGAACTCTTCGATTTAAGTGCGGGTGCTGTGGGTTTTGCCATAGGTGCAGAGTATCGTCGTGAAAGTGGTTTCTATAATCCAGATCCTATTGTTGTTGCTGGCGATAGTACTGCTGCTCAGCAAGATCCAACAAGTGGTAACTATAACGTTATCTCTATTTTCCAAGAAGTGAGCGTACCATTCACAGACAAATTAACGGGTGAATTTGCACTACGTTTAGATGATTATTCAACATTTGGTAAAGCAACTACGTGGAAAATTGGTTTAACGTATACTGCTACCGATGATTTAATGATCCGAACTGTTGCAGCTACAGGCTTCCGTGCTCCTAGCGTTGCCGAATTATATGGTGGTAATTCAGGTTCCTTTGATTATTTAACGAACCCTTGGTTACCTAAGAATGAGCAAACGGGGCAGATTTTAGTCAACCGCACATCTGATGAAAATTTGAAACCTGAAGAATCTGAGTCATATACAGCTGGTTTAGTTTATTCACCAAGCTATATCGATGGTATGTCTCTTACTTTGGACTACTGGCGTTTCAAAGTAACTGATGCTATTGCTCGTGCAGATGTTCAAGTTGGTTTAGATGCTTGTCAGAAAGGTGATGCTGAAGCATGTAGTACATTCAATATTACTGCTGACGGTGATTTGTTTAATTTAACAAGCGCATTAACAAATGTTGGATCACAGGATACTAGCGGTGTTGATTTCAACTTAGCTTATAGCTTTGCATTGTTTGGGTTAGACTGGAAAGTCAGTAATGATACTACATACCTCATTAATTATGAGCAAGATGGTGAAAACTATACAGGCACTATCGATGGGAACTTCGGTGCGTATTCTCGTGTTCGTAACAACTTCAGCATTTCTGCGGGTCAAGATGATTGGAGTGTAATGTACTTCAACCGCTATATCCGATCTATGAATGATCATTACACAGACTATGATGCGAATGATGAACCATTTGCTGCTGTAAGAGGTGTTGATTCTATTTTATATCACAATATTTCTGGGACTTATCACGTAAATGACAGCACCACAGTTAGCTTAGGTGTTAAGAACTTTACTGACGAGAAGCCTCTATACGTTACTAACGGTAGTGATGCTGGTACGGTTCCTGAAGTTTATGACACTATCGGCCGTACCATTTACGGTGGTGTAACTGTTAAATTCTAAGCTAAGTTCAGACTCTTAGTTTCTAAAAAGCGCCTTAGGGCGCTTTTTTATTGGGAGTTTATGAGATGATTTTAGAGTCGCTAATCATCCGTTGATTGGTTGTTAATATCGTATTTTGTTCACAGTTTTCAACATCACACTTCTTAACTAATGTAATAGCGCTAGAGTCGTCTCGATTCGCATGGTAATATAAATGATATAGATTCTCGTTTGGGCTTTAAGGATGAGTAAAATACTCTTGGTCGATGATGATCCATTGTTTAGCGTGTGGTTAGCTGATGCCTTATGTACGCAAGGGCATGAGGTTAAGTGTGCGGTTAATGGCATTGAGGGTCTGGCATGCATTGAAAGTTTTGCTCCAGACATCATAGTGCTTGATTTAGTGATGCCACAGATGAATGGATTTGAGTTGCTAAAAGCGCGTGAATGTTCAACGCCAGTATTGATGATTTCAGCACGTGATAATGAAGATGATCGCATCACTGGTTATGAATTGGGAGCAGATGATTTTCTGAGTAAGCCGTTTAGCATAAAAGAGATTTTTGTCCGCTTACGAGCCTTAGAGCGGCGTCTCTGTGCTGGTCACTCTCACTCGCCGCAAATGGCGACTGTGGCGGCTAAAGTGATTAACTTCGATGAAATGAGTTATAGGATCACTATTGGCACCCGCTATGTCGATTTGACCCAAACCGAGTTTAAATTATTTAAATATCTTTTTGAAAGAAAAGGCCAAGTCATCACTAAGCAAGAGTTGCAGCGCTCAGTGCTACAGAAAGATTTGGGCCGATTTGACCGTAATCTGGACATGCATATTAGTAACACTCGCCGCAAGCTAGCCAATATCAGCTTGCCGCGTAATTTGATAAATACAGTACGAGGCCAAGGTTATAGTTTTATGGTCTAATATCTTCATGAATTTATAGCGAAAGGCTCATTTCTTGTGGATTTTAGGCGTGTTAACTGGTTAATTAAAGGCCGATTGCAAGTGTCTTGACTGAATTTAATGGCTTTCGTTTTCCCCTTGGGATGTTTTGGTTTATTCTATCGGCCATATAATAAAATGTGACGTGTGCTATCTGTCGCACGCCATTAAATTGCCCTTAGTTTTAACAACCTATTAGGAATCATTATGCGGATCAGTGCCAACTTTGATGGCGGAAATATCCAAGTCGTCAATCTTGATAATAAAGACGATATTCAACTTGCTATCCGCCCTGATGCGGGTGGTGAGTTTTATCAATGGTTCAATTTTCGATTTGAAGGTGAAGTGGGTAACCATTACACCTTGAATATTATCAATGCGGGAACCGCTTCTTATACCAAGGGATGGGAAGATTATCAGGCGGTGGCCAGTTATGATCGCCAGCATTGGTTCCGTATTCCGACTCAATATCAAGATGGTAAACTGAGCATTAGCATAGAGTTAGATTGCGATGCCATTCAAATCGCTTACTTTGCACCCTACAGCTATGAGCGTCATTTAGATTTACTCAGCGGCGCCCAGTTACACCCAGATGTCAATTTAGAGCATTTAGGCCTGACCTTAGATGGCCGCGATATTACTCTGATGAAAGTGGGGAATGGTGATCCTTCTAAACGCAATATTTGGATCACCGCCAGACAACATCCGGGTGAAACGATGGCTGAATGGTTAGTTGAAGGCCTAGTGAATCGTTTACTCGATAATGACTGTCCCACGGCAAAGGCGCTGCTTGATAAGGCCAATTTCTATATAGTGCCCAACATGAATCCCGATGGCAGTATCAGAGGCCATCTGCGCACCAACGCTATTGGGATTAATCTTAACCGCGAGTGGCAAACTCCGAGTTTAGAAAAAAGCCCTGAGGTATATCACGTCGTCAATAAGATGCAGCAAACGGGTGTTGACCTGTTTTATGATGTGCATGGTGATGAAGGCTTACCTTATGTGTTTCTAGCGGGTTGTGAAGGCGTCCCCGCTTATAATGATAAACTCGCGCAGCTGCAAGCGAACTTTAGTCAAGCATTGACCTTAGCCAGTGCCGATTTTCAAACTCAGTATGGGTATGATAAAGATGAGCCCGGTCAAGCGAATCTGACCGTAGCGTCTAATTGGGTTGCCCAGACCTTCAAGTGTTTATCAAATACCCTTGAGATGCCGTTTAAAGACAATAACAATCTGGCCGATCCTTTTGTGGGTTGGTCACCAGAACGCAGTATTTATTTAGGTGAAGCATCGCTAATTGCCATGCTCGCCGTTGTTGATAAGTTACGTTAGGGCGAGGCTGATATGGCATTAATTGAATGTTCGGTGTGTCGTAAACGTATGTCGAGCAAAGCGTCTTCATGCCCCCATTGCCAAGCAAAAACCGATGGCGACAATGAGTCCTTATCGCGTATTAGTCATATTCAAAAGTCCAGCAGCTTAATGAATCAGAGTTTCGTTGCTATGACCTTGTTCATTGCTGGTGTGGTGATTTGGTTTTGGGGTGGGGAACCCGCCGAAGGTATGCGTGCGAATATCGCCGGAATATGCTTTGTGTTTGGTTTTGTAGGTTATCTCATTACACGAGTCAGAATCGTGTTACATAAGCGGAAAAGTGTATGACGGATATCAATCAAGTGATCGATCAAATGCCCATTGAAGTTTATGAAAGGCTTCGTAGTGCGGCTGAGCTGGGTAAGTGGGAGGATGGTACTGTGTTGAGTGAGACTCAGCGTGAATCGACTCTGCAGGTGGTGATGTTGTATCAAGCGCGTAAGCTTGAGCAAACAGAGCATTTCACTATTGCATCTGACGGTAAAATAAATGAGCTGTCTAAGGCCGAGCTGAAAAAGCAATTCCGCGGTGAGCCGATTGCTGGCTTTAAAGCGCAGGGTTTATAATTTCTGACTGGCCGCGCAGATCGGCTTGCAAGGTGTGCTTTATTAGGAATTAGGTGTAAGTCTGAGGTTGGCAAGGGGAGCTAGCATTTTATCTTTTGTTAGTGATATCAATGCTAACATTGATTTGATATCAAATAACTTCAATGCAACTCTTGGTCCGCAAAAGTCTTAAAATAAACGCTCATTTAGTGCTGTTAAGTCTGAACTAAAATCTAGTCTGAGTTTAAATCAAAAAAGCCCATCAAATATGGGCTTTTTTTGTTGCTAGCGTTTGAGGGCAACAAACAGATTAGAAGACACTATCTTTAATCTATGCTCAGTTCACCGACTAGATTTTGTAACATGGCCGCTTTTATCTCAGCTGGCTGCAAATTTTTAGATAGCAAATAATGCAGTTTTGCTAAGGCCGCTTCTATGGTCATATCGGCGCCACTGATCACGCCTGCTTTGGCTAATGCATTGCCTGTGGCGTAGCCGCCCATATTCACCTTACCTTGGAAACATTGGGTTAGATTCACCAGCACTATGCCACGTTCATCTGCTTGCCTTAAGGTTTTGAGTAAGGCGGCATCCTGCGGCGCGTTACCCACACCAAATGTTAGCAGTATGAGGGCTTTAACTGGCTGTTGCAGAATGTTCTCAAAAATCTGTGTTGATATCCCAGGATACAAGGTCACCACACCGACAGGTTGTGGGCTGATATGAGCGACTTCTAATGGGGTATCGTTGGCGACCGTGATTTTGCCTGCGCGCAGATTGATTTTGATCCCCGCCTCAAGCAGTAGCGGGAAGTTGGGTGAGGCGAAAGCATCGAAACCGTCGGCGTGGGCCTTAGTCGAGCGATTGCCCCTAAAGAGTTTGTTATTGAAGAATAAACACACTTCCGCAACTGGATAATTCGCCGCTATGTAGAGTGAGTTCAATAAATTAGTTTGGCCGTCTGAGCGCAACTGGGCGAGGGGAATTTGCGAGCCCGTCACTATCACAGGTTTTGATAAGCCTTGCAGCATAAACGACAGTGCCGAAGCCGTGTACGCCATGGTATCTGTGCCGTGAAGGATTACAAAGCCATCGTACTTATCGTAATTGGCTTGTATATCGTCGGCGATCATCTGCCAATCGGTTGGTGCCATATTGGAAGAGTCGATAAGCGGGCAGTATTCGTGGATCACAAATGTCGGCATTTCTTCATGGTAAAACTCAGGCATAGATTGCACGCACTGAGTCAGGAATCCCGCGACGGGGACAAAGCCGTTATCGGTCTTTTGCATACCGATGGTGCCGCCAGTATAGGCAACATAAATGGAGCGTTTAGTCATTCTTGTCGTTTTCTTAGCTTCAAGTGGCCGAATTATACGATTTTACTGACATAAACCCAATAAAAAAGCCCGGAGATCCGGGCTTTGTCTTTGTCATCATCTTGAAGTTGCGAGCTGCAACCTAGACGCTGGCAGATTTAGTTCATCATATTGCAACTATCACAGTAGATGTAGACGTTATTTGGATCATCAAAAGAGGTTAACGTTTTCAAGCTGCTGGTCCATTGCGCTAGCATTTGCTCTAACATCGATGATTGGCTCAGTGAGGCGGGCAGGTAGCTCGATACTGAGGCAAACATCTGTTGCATAAAGCGTTGCTCGGGTGTCAGCTCTTGTTCGATAACGCGGGTGTCAAATAGTGTCATATCAGCGAGTTTAGCGGCTTTAGCAATCGCCTCATCTAAATCACCCAGTTCATCGACTAAGCCAAGCTCAAGGGCTTTTTTACCACTCCAAACACGGCCTTGGGCAATCTTATCGACTTGTTCTATGGTCATTTTACGTTCTTTAGCGACCAGCGAGATAAAGTCTAAATAGCCACGTTCAATATGACGTTGGATAATCGCTTCAACTTGCGGTGACAGCGTGCGCGTCACAGACAATCCCGCCCATTCCGATGTTGATACGCCATCAGTATGCACGCCTATACTGGCCAGAGAATCTTCGAAGGTGGTGATCATGCCGAAGATCCCAATTGAGCCCGTGAGCGTAGTTGGCGTTGCGAAGATGTAGTCGGCACTGGCCGAAATCCAGTAACCGCCCGATGCGGCCAAACTGCCCATGCTGACGACAACAGGTTTGCCAGCCGCTTTAAGTGCCAGTAATTCTTGACGAATTTGCTCCGAGGCAAAGGCGCTACCGCCTGGGCTATCGACGCGCAGCACTAAGGCTTTAACGTGTTTATCGAAACGGGCCTTACGTAGCAGCTCGGCAGTGCTTTCGCCGCCAATTTGGCCCGCAGGTTGAGTGCCGTTCAGAATCGTGCCACTTGCGACAATAATGCCGACACTGTCTTGTTCAACAAAGCTTGGCAATGGCGTCACTAAGGTTAAATAATCGTAAAAACTCACTTGCTTGAAACTGTCACCGCTGCTGGCTTTGCCAACGGTTTCTAGCATGGTTTGACGAAAATCTTCCGTCGTGGCTAAGTTATCAACCCATTTCATGTTGATGGCCATTGCCGCAGAGTCACCATTAGCTTTATCGAGCTCGGCCAAATAAGTGCTTGCATCGGGCACTAGCGAGTTAGGCTCAATATTGCGATTACCAGCGACTATCTGGGTATAGCTTTGCCATACATCGGTTAAAAGTGCGCTACTGGCTTCGCGAGCAGCATCGGACATATCGTCACGCATGTAGGGTTCAACCGCAGATTTAAAGGTTCCCACGCGGAAAATATGCGCTTTCACTTTGAGTTTATCTAAGGCCGATTTGAAGTACTGGTTGTACATACTCAGGCCATCAAGCGAGACACCACCTTGGGGATTGAGGTAAATAGTGTCGGCAAAACTGGCGAGGAAATATTGATTTTGCTCGTAGTAGTTGCCTATGGCGACCACTCTTTTACCGCTTTCTTTAAAGCGATTGAGCGCATCACCGATAGATTGCAGCTTACTGATCCCGGCACGTTTCAAATCGGCTAGATCAAGTACTAGGGTACTTATCCTTTGATCTTGCGCGGCATTATCAATCACATATAACACATCGGCGAGCAGGATTTCCCCATCGGCATTGCCATTATTGCCTTGCTTGAATGCGGCTTCTAAGGGATCGACCTGTTGCTTCTGATCGACAATCGAACCAGCCAGATTAAGCACCAGTGCTGAATTATCTTCAACTTGAATATCTTCGCTGCTGCCAATGGAGATGATAATGGCGGCTAAGATGCCAAAAAAGATCAGATTGAGTATCAGTTTACGCGTCCCGTTGAGGGTGTGCCAAATAAACAAACATATTCTCTTGAAAAACGATGGGTTAGCGGACATTTTCCACTCCTTTATAAGTCCAATCTGCCCATGCTAACTGAAAATGGCGCTACAGGCTAAACACAATTGTAAAGGATTTTGACTAATGGCCTCGATCCAACGGTTGAGCTTAGATTTGACTCAAGGTATGCTGATTTAAATCACTTGTTTTAAAAGGATGTTTGAATGTCGTTTCCCCATTTATTAGAACCCTTAGATCTGGGATTCACCCAGCTCAAAAACCGCGTGCTTATGGGCTCAATGCACACAGGTTTGGAAGAAGAAAAGGGCGGATTTGAGAAACTGGCAGCGTTCTACAAAGAACGCGCTCTGGGCGGCGTGGGTTTGATTGTAACGGGCGGTATTTCCCCCAATCTTCGCGGTCGCCTTACTCCCCATGCCTGTCAGCTGAGTTTTCCTTGGCAAGTCGGTAAGCATCGCGTGGTCACGCAGGCTGTACATGAGGCCGGCGGTAAGATCTGCATGCAAATTTTGCATGCGGGCCGCTACGGTTATCATCCTTTTTCCCAAGCACCGAGCAAAATTAAATCACCCATTACACCTTTTACGCCGTCTGCTATGTCTAGTCGCCAAGTGCGCTCGACCATTAAGGATTACGCCAGCTCAGCCGCTCTTGCCAAGAAAGCCGGTTACGATGGCGTTGAGGTGATGGGATCTGAAGGCTATTTGATCAATCAGTTTGTCAGTGCGCGCACCAACACCCGCACCGATGAATGGGGTGGTGCGTTTGAAAAGCGGGCGCAATTCCCGATTGAGATTGTTAACGCGATACGGGCAAAAGTCGGTAAAGACTTCATCATTATCTTCCGTTTATCTATGCTCGATCTAGTGGATAACGGCTCGACTTGGGATGAAGTGGTGCAGCTCGCCCAGTGGTTAGAGCAAGCTGGCGTGTCTATTTTAAATACTGGTATTGGTTGGCATGAAGCGCGAGTACCGACCATTGCGACAAGCGTGCCCCGTGGCGCCTTTGCGTGGGTAACTGAAAAGCTCAAACAATCTGTCTCTGTTCCCTTAATTGCGACTAACCGCATTAACACCGCTGAGATTGGTGAGCAGATTATCGCCTCTGGTCAAGCTGACATGGTGTCGATGGCGCGGCCTTTCCTTGCTGATCCTGAGTTTGTGAATAAGGCTGCGGCGAACACGCCGGAGCTTATCAACACCTGCATTGGCTGTAACCAAGCTTGTCTTGATCATACTTTTTCCCTCAAGCGCGCAACTTGCTTAGTGAATCCTCGCGCCTGTTATGAGACTGAAATCAACTTCTTACCCACAGTAAATAAAAAGCGTATTGCGGTGATGGGGGCAGGCCCTGCGGGCATGGCATTTTCTGTTTATGCCGCCATGCGTGGCCATGACGTTGTCTTGTTTGAAGCGAAATCCGAGGTGGGTGGCCAGTTTAATCTCGCACGTAAAATCCCTGGGAAAGAAGAGTTTAACGAGACTATTCGTTACTTCATAAACCAAATTAAGTTGCATAAGGTGGAGCTGAGATTAAACACTCGTCTCGATGCCAGTGTGCTGGCGACGGAAACGTTTGATGAAGTGGTAATCGCCTCAGGCGTTGTGCCGCGTGATTTAGTCTTACCCGGTTTTGACGACCCACGGGTGGTCGATTATCAAAAAGTGCTCTCGGGTGAAGTGACTGTCGGTAATACGGTGGCCTTGATTGGCGCCGGCGGTATAGGGTTCGATATGGCGCACTTTTTGTGTGAGCGCCAGTCGAGCACCTTGAACCCCGATAAATGGCTACAACAGTGGGGCATAGATAAAACTTACCAGCATGCGGGCGGCCTAACTGAACCTCATTCCGACAATACTGATCATCGTAAGGTGTTTTTACTGCAACGTAAAACGTCGAAGATGGGCAAAGGCTTAGGCAAAACCACCGGCTGGATCCACCGTCTTGTGCTTAAGCAACATGATGTGAAGATGAAAACGGGCGTGAGTTACGACAAGTTTGATGAGGCTGGACTGCATATTCGCGTAGGTGAAACCACTGAAGTGCTGGCCGTCGATAACGTCGTCTTGTGTGCTGGGCAAGAATCGAATCGCACGTTAGTGGATGAGATGAAAGCGACGGGCCTGCCTGTGCATCTGATTGGTGGCGTAGATGTCGCGGCAGAGCTTGATGCTAAGCGTGCAATCCGCCAAGGCGCTGAGCTGGCAATGCGTTTATAGAAAGTCGATAAGTCGTACGTTTTAAACCTTAAGTATTCAATTTTAGATCCTGAAAGCCTGAACTTGTGTTCAGGCTTTTTTGTTTTAGTTTGTTTGTGTGAATGCATTGTAAATAGAGAAACGGGAGAATAGTGGGTTTTAAAATGTTTGGTATCTAATGGCGCGGATTGAATAAGGCTGTATTGAAAGGGGCTGTCTTAAAGCTACTCTTTGTTTAAAAGCTCATTTTTGTTTTAAAGCGATTTTGGGTTTTAACGCCACATCTTGTTTAAAGCAGCTTATTGAACAATCGAGTTTTGCCGTTATGAGTCTTCAAACACTGCCTGTTTCTGCGTGCGTGTGTCACTTGCTACATTTTGTGTTTGCTTTGGCTTAGTAGCCAAACTGGCTTTATTCTGATGAGATTGACACGCATAGGTGACCACAGCTGCACCTTCAGGTGATAGATCCAGCTCTAAATCTTCGGTTGGAACACAGCAGCAGGGCAAACATTCATCATGTTTGAGTTCGGCTAAGGGTTCGTTTAAGTAGCTGACTTTTCCGCTGATGACGCGTGTTTTGCAGGCGCCGCAGAAACCGTTGCGACATTCTGAGAAGATTTTAACTTTTTTAGCTTCGAGCGCTTGCAGCAAGGTGCCTTGTTGCTCGGTAAAGAGCAACACAGGTTGACCTTGAAGGCGCACGATCGGCGCCTTCGCAAACAGGTTTTGTGGCCGTTTTTTTGATGTCACTGTTTTAATGCCATTTTGTAACGTCACTTTTAAGCGTCTTATATATCGTTATAGATCGAAGTCGAGGAACTCATCACCATCAACCGCGGAGTCGATTTGGCCGACAAGGTATGAAGAGACTTCAACTTCCTGTGGTGCAACTTGCACTGCATCGCTTTCTAACCAGTTTTTCATCCAAGGTAATGGATTGGTTATTTCTGGGTATGGTTGCGGTAGATTCACCGACTTCATGCGTTGATTAGTAATAAACTCAACGTATTGGCACAGGATCTGTTCATTCAAACCTATCATAGAGCCGTCTTTGAATAGGTATTTTGCCCATTCTTTTTCTTGCTCTGCGGCTTTGAAGAATAAATCGAAAGCTTCCTGTTGGCATTCTGCAGCAATTTCACCCATTTCTGGATCGTCTTTACCGCCTTGCATGATGCTTAAAATATGCTGAGTGCTATTTAAATGTAAGGCTTCATCACGGGCGATTAAGCGAATAATTTTCGCGTTACCTTCCATGAGCTTACGTTCAGCAAAGGCAAATGAGCAGGCAAAGCTAACATAGAAACGAATGGCTTCCAGGGCGTTGACTGACATCATGCACAGGTACAAGGCTTTTTTCAGGGTGCGGGTGTTGACTATGACTTCTTTGCCATCGATAACATGGGTTCCTGCACCGAGTAAATGGAATATCTGAGTCAGTTGGATCAAGTGATCGTAATAAGCGGCGATATCGGTCGCACGGCTTAAGATTTCTTTGTTCACGACGATATCGTCGAAGATCACTGAAGGATCGTTAACAATATTGCGAATGATGTGGGTGTATGAGCGCGAGTGAATCGTCTCAGAGAAAGACCAAGTCTCAATCCAGGTTTCTAATTCAGGCAGTGACACCAGCGGCAAAAAGGCCACATTGGGCGAGCGGCCTTGAATCGAGTCGAGTAGGGTTTGGTATTTCAGGTTCGAAATAAAGATGTGTTTTTCATGATCAGGCAATGCACCGTAGTCAATCTTATCACGACTGACGTCTACTTCTTCCGGGCGCCAAAAGAAAGATAACTGCTTTTCTATCAGTTTTTCGAACACTTCATATTTTTGTTGATCGTAACGAGCCACGTTGACCGATTGACCTAAAAACATAGGTTCACGGGTGGCATCGTTGGGTGTTTGACAGAAGGTAGAGTAGGCCATGGTGCTATTTTTCCAATGGATAGGGATCCACTAAATAGGGATCCCTATAAAACCGTTAACGTTAACGTTAAAGTTAAAGACTAGATTTTACATGCGCCGCCGGCGCAACCGTCATCTTCTTTCTCTAAATTGGTGATGTCATCGTGTGAATCCGACGCACCATCGCGAGTGTTATGGTAGTAAAGCGTTTTAACACCTAACTTGTAAGCATTGAGCAAATCTTTCAGCAGGGTTTGCATCGGTACTTTACGGCCTTCAAAACGTGAAGGATCGTAGTTAGTGTTAGCCGAAATCGCTTGGTCAACGAACTTCTGCATGATACCCACTAGCTGTAAGTAACCGTCATTACTTGGCATTTTCCATAGCAATTCATAGCTATCTTTCAGCGTATCGAAATCAGGTACAACTTGTTTTAGCTGTCCGTCTTTGCTCGATTTCACGCTGATAAGACCACGTGGTGGCTCGATACCATTGGTCGCATTGGAGATTTGCGACGAGGTTTCTGATGGCATTAATGCCGACAACGTCGAGTTACGCAGGCCATATTGCTTGATATCGCTACGCAGTGATTCCCAGTCTAAGTGCAATGGTTCAGCACAAATTTTATCTAGGTCACGTTTGTAGGTATCGATTGGTAAAATACCTTGAGAGTAAGTGGTCTCGTGGAATAACGGACACGCACCTTGCTCTTTGGCCAAGTTCATCGAGGCTTTCAGTAAATAGTACTGAATCGCTTCGAAGGTTCTGTGGGTCAGGTCGTTCGCGCTGCCATCGGAATACTTCATGCCATTTTTTGCTAAGTAGTTAGCAAAGTTAATCACGCCTATGCCTAAGGTACGGCGATTCATCGAGGCAATTTGAGCGGCCTTGATAGGGTAATCTTGATAATCCAACAGGTTATCCAGTGCGCGTACGGCGAGGTCGGCTAATGGCTCAATATCAGATAATTCTTTGATAGAACCTAAGTTAAGTGCTGACAGCGTACAAAGCGCGATTTCACCTTCTGGATCATCGATGTTGTTCAATGGTTTAGTCGGTAGGGCGATTTCAAGACAAAGGTTAGACTGTCTGATCGGTGCGACTTTTGAATCGAACGGGCTGTGAGTGTTGCAGTGATCCACGTTTTGAATGTAGATACGGCCAGTTGAGGCACGCTCTTGCATCATCAGTGAAAACAGCTCAACTGCCTTTATGGTTTTCTTACGAATGCTGCTGTCTTGCTCATATTGCACATATAAACGTTCGAATTCGTTTTGATCCTCAAAGAAAGCATCATATAAGCCAGGTACGTCAGATGGGCTAAACAGGCTGATGTTTTCGCCTTTGATCAGACGTTGATACATGACTTTGTTCAGCTGCACACCGTAGTCTAAATGACGGATACGGTTGTCTTCGACGCCGCGGTTATTTTTCAATACCAGCAGAGATTCGACTTCTAAGTGCCAAATAGGGTAGAACAGGGTCGCAGCACCGCCACGCACGCCGCCTTGAGAACAAGACTTCACTGCGGTTTGGAAATACTTATAGAAAGGTAAACAACCTGTGTGGAAGGCTTCACCACCACGGATTGGGCTACCTAAGGCGCGAATACGACCGGCGTTAATACCGATACCCGCACGTTGGCTGACGTATTTCACGATAGACGAAGCTGTCGCGTTGATTGAATCTAAGCTGTCACCACATTCGATCAGTACGCAAGAGCTGAACTGACGTGTTGGCGTGCGCACACCGGCCATGATTGGCGTCGGTAGCGAAATCTTAAAGGTCGATACCGCGTCGTAGAAATCTTTAACATATTTCAGGCGCGTTTCTTTTGGATAACGGGCAAACAAACAGGCCGCGACCAAAATGTAAAGGAACTGGGCGCTCTCATAGATTTCGTGCGTCACACGGTTTTGAACTAAATATTTGCCTTCAAGCTGTTTTACCGCAGCGTAAGAGAAGTCCATATCGCGCCAATGGTCGATATAGGTATCCATCACGTCGAGTTCTTCGCGGCTGTAATCTTGCAGAATGTGCATATCATACTTGCCAAGCTCAACTAACTTAGTCACGTGGGTATACAGTGCTGGCGGCTCGAACTGACCAAAGGCCTTCTTACGCAAATGAAACACCGCTAAACGGGCGGCGAGGAATTGATAGTCCGATGATTCTGGAGAAATTAAATCCGCAGCCGCTTTGATAATGGTTTCATGGATAGCTTCGGTTGGGATGCCATCGAAAAACTGTAGGTGCGAGCGCAGTTCAACTTCAGAAACAGAAACGTTTTTTAATCCCTTGGCTGCCCAAGTAATTACGCGGTGTATTTTTTCGAGATCGATATTTTCACGATCGCCACAGCGTTTTGTGACTGTCATAGTGCTATTCATTTGGAGATAGGCCTTGGTTCTTATATCTATTTAGGTGAGCAAGTTCACCGTACGTATCCTTGTAAAACAATCAATAACCGTCCCTTAAATACTGCTGACTGGTTGAAAACGAGTCAATTAAGCGGCGAGCTTTTAGTGTGTCTGATTGCTACCTATACACAAGATATGGTGTTTTAAATTATCTGGGATACAAGATAGTGAGGTTTGCCCCTATTTGCAAGTCTGAATTCAGGGGACATCTTGTGGATAAGTTGAGGATAAGCTTTCGCGTTAGTAACGACTAACCTTGAAGCTCAATTTCAGGTTAGTGTATCGCACTCATGGGGGATTTTTAGGCGATCTTTTCTTTAGATCGCGATCGCTCACGAGTGCCGATCTTTTATCCGCCTGACTTTTTCCGTGGGTCATAAATAGTATGCTGACACACTGATGTTCGTCAGTGAAGTTACGTATTGGATGCCTTATTCGTGAGCATTGTAGGCGCTGTTTTTGGTTGATGTTGTTAAGCCAATGCTTCGATTAGTGCTTGATGTAGCTCAGTTGGGCTCGCAAAATGCGCGTGCGCTGGCCATTGCAACGGCTTGTCGTTCACGCCCAGATAACCCCATAGGGCCACGCCGCCTAACATGCCAGCAGCCTTGGCCGCGAGCAAATCTCGCTCGGCATCCCCAAGATACAAAATGTATTCTGGAGCACAGTTCAGCTGTTGTGCGCCTAACAGCATAGGTGCAGTGTGGGGTTTTGGGTGTTTTGTAGAATCGCCACTAATGATAACGGGCATACGCAAGTGTAAATTCAGTTTTCGCAATAAGGGACGGGTAAAGCGCGCAGGCTTGTTGGTGATCACCCCAAACGGCAGCTGAGTTAACTCGAGCCAGTCGAGTAATGCCGCTATGCCTGTGAATAGCGCACAGTGATCGCCATTTATACGCTGATAGTGGGCGAGTAGCCCTTGCTGAACTTGAGACCGAAGATCTTCTGCCGCATCAGGGATCGCGGCATCGACTAAGGCAAAACTGCCGTGGGATGCGGCGTAGCGCATGGCCGCTAACGGCTGCGCGGCGATGCCGACATCTTGAAGACTTAAATTGAGGGCTTGCACCAGATCCGGCGCGGTATCGGCTAAGGTGCCGTCGAGATCGAACAGTACGCCTTTGATCTGTGCCAGACTCATATTAATCAACCTTACGCGTCGCTATCATGTAATTCACATCAACCTTAGGCGTGTACTGAAAAATGCCCGTCAATGGGTTGTAGCTTACCCCTAAGGCATCGGTACAGATAAGATCGGTATTATCTACTAGCTCAATCAGCTCCGAAGGCTTAATGAATTTTTTATGCTCGTGGGTGCCAACTGGCAGCATTTTTAGCAAATATTCCGCACCTAAAATGGTGTGCACGTAGGATTTAATGTTGCGGTTGATGGTGGAGAAAAACACATGACCACCGGGTTTGACCATGTCACAGCATGCTTTAATCACAGATTGTGGATCGGGTACATGTTCGAGCATTTCCATGCAGGTCACCACATCGTAATAGGTTTGATGATCTTGGCTGTGGGCCTCGGCAGTATTTTTTACATAATTAATGCTCACACCCGTTTCGAGGGCATGTAGGCGGGCGACTTCTAAGGGCTCATCACCCATATCTAAGCCATCAACCTCGGCGCCGATGCGGGCCATGCTTTCAGACAAAATGCCGCCACCACAGCCGACATCGAGCACTTTCTTCCCGAAAATACCGCCAGCGGTTTGATCGATATAGTTTAAGCGCAGCGGGTTTAATAGATGCAGCGGCTTAAATTCGCCGTTGAGATCCCACCAAGTTTCGGCCATACGTTCAAACTTTGCGATTTCCTGTGGGTCTACATTGGTATTCTGATGCATGCTATTACCTGAAGAAGCTGTATTGTGCGGCTATTATAACGACTATGTTTGATAAACAAAGTGCTCGACTGAGCTAAGCCCTTGTGGTTGAGTGAATTTTCAGCAGTTATCTGCTTTTATGTTAATTGTTGTGCTCCGTATCGACCTTTTACTTTATCCCTTTGACGATTTTTCCTCATCGTAAGCCGTGAATTTCAACGCTTGTTTATCGCACAAACGACCAAATTGACAGTGTTTTCATCTATTAAGCCACCAGACTCTCAATTCGATAATGATAGGTCTGGCGACATTAAATAACTGTGTTAGAATGCCAAATCACGTTTTTGGGCTAGGCAATGATACGGATTATACGTTGTCGGCTATTTTTCAGGGGAACGAGCAGTTTATGACTGATCTGGCATCATCTATTTCGCCAATTAATATCGAAGACGAACTAAAGAATTCGTACCTTGATTACGCCATGAGCGTTATCGTGGGACGTGCATTACCAGACGTGCGCGACGGCTTAAAGCCGGTTCATCGCCGCGTTCTGTTTGCCATGAGTGAATTGAAGAACGATTGGAACAAGCCTTACAAAAAATCTGCCCGTGTGGTCGGTGACGTCATCGGTAAATATCACCCCCATGGTGATTCTGCTGTTTATGACACTATCGTCCGTATGGCCCAGCCATTCTCACTGCGTTACACCTTAGTAGACGGCCAAGGTAACTTCGGTTCGGTCGACGGTGACTCAGCGGCGGCAATGCGTTATACCGAAATCCGTATGGATAAGTTAGCGCACCAATTACTGGCCGATCTTGAAAAAGAGACAGTGGATTTCGTCCCTAACTACGACGGCACAGAACAGATCCCAGCTGTATTACCTACACGCGTACCTAACCTGTTAATTAACGGTTCATCGGGTATTGCCGTGGGTATGGCAACCAACATCCCACCACACAACCTAACGGAAGTAGTGAAAGGCTGTTTGGCATTGATTGAAGAACCTTCACTGTCGATTGAACAGTTGATGGAATACATTCCTGGTCCGGATTTCCCCACTGCAGCGATTATCAATGGCCGTAAAGGCATTATTGATGCCTATAAAACTGGCCGTGGCCGCGCGATCATGCGTGCTCTGGCAGATGTGGAAACCGAAGATAATGGCCGTGAGCGCATTATCGTCACTGAAATCCCGTATCAGGTGAACAAAGCCCGTTTAATCGAGAAGATTGCCGAGCTGGTTAAAGATAAAAAGCTTGAAGGGATAAGCGGTCTACGCGACGAGTCTGATAAAGACGGTATGCGTATCGTTATCGAAATTAAGCGCGGTGAAGTGGGCGAGGTTGTACTCAATAACCTTTATGCTCAAACGCAAATGCAGTGTTCTTTCGGGATTAACATGGTGGCCCTGACCAATGGTCAGCCTAAACTGTTTAACCTTAAAGAAATGCTCGAATGCTTTATTCTGCATCGCCGTGAAGTCGTGACGCGTCGTACCGTATTCGAACTGCGTAAAGCCCGTGAGCGTGCCCATATTTTGGAAGCGCTGGCGGTTGCACTGGCTAACATTGACCCGATTATTGCACTGATCAAAGCCTCACCCACGCCTGCGGATGCCAAAGTGAAATTGGTTGAGCAAGGTTGGGAATTAGGCCACGTTCAAGGCATGCTGGAAAAAGCGGGCGATGACGCCGCGCGTCCAGAGTGGTTAGAGCCACAATACGGTATTCGTGACGGTCAATACTTCCTGACTGAGCAACAAGCTCAGGCCATTCTGGAACTGCGTTTGCACCGTTTGACCGGTCTTGAGCACGATAAGATCATCGCCGAATACGAAGAACTGCTCGAATTTATCGCGGGTCTGCTGTTTATTTTGCGCAGTCCTGAGCGTTTGATGGAAGTGATCAAGGAAGAATTAGTTCAAATCCTTGAAGAATATGGTGATGCGCGCCGTACAGTGATCAATGCCAACGAAGTTGATATGAGTCTTGAAGACTTGATCAACGAAGAAGACGTTGTAGTAACACTGTCGCACTTAGGTTATGCCAAGTATCAACCGTTGACCGATTACCAAGCTCAGCGCCGTGGTGGTAAAGGTAAAGCGGCAACTAAAGTGAAAGACGAAGATTTCGTTGAGAAGCTGTTAGTTGCCAATACCCATGACACCATTTTGTGCTTCTCTGATTTTGGTAAGATGTACTGGCTCAAAGTGTATCAATTGCCATTAGCGAGCCGTACGGCCCGTGGTCGTCCAATTGTTAACTTGCTGCCGTTATCTGATGGCGAGCGCATTACTGCGATTCTGCCAGTACGTGAATACGCTGCGGACAAGTACATCATCATGGCGACCTCTCACGGTACTGTGAAGAAAACCGCACTAACTGCTTATAGCAACCCACGTGCAAACGGCATTATCGCCGTTAACCTCAAAGACGGTGACCAACTGATCGGTGTCGATATCACTAACGGTGATGACGAAATCATGTTGTTCTCGAACGAAGGGAAAGTGGTTCGCTTTGGTGAGAAAGTACGTGATTCTGAAACAGGCGAAGTGAAAACCGATCCTGAAACCGGCGAAGAAGTCTTGTCCTTACGTCCTATGGGCCGTACTGCAACAGGCGTTCGTGGTATTCGTTTAGAAGAAGGTCAGAAAGTCGTGTCGCTTATCGTACCCAAAGGCGATGGCGCGATTCTGACTGTGACTGAAAACGGTTACGGTAAACGGACGCAACTGTCTGAATATCCTGCGAAGAGCCGTGCGACTAAAGGTGTAGTTTCAATCAAGGTGAGCGAACGTAACGGCGCTGTTGTTGGGGCTGTTCAAGTCGGTCTTAACGACGAACTGATGCTCATCAGTGATAAAGGTACTCTAGTGCGTACACCTGCGAGTGGCGTGTCTATCATTGGCCGTAACACTCAAGGTGTAACGATTATCCGTACTGCGGGCGACGAGAAAGTGGTCGGCCTACAACGTATCGACGAAATCCAAACTGAAGAAGATGAAGTCGAGCTGGATGAAAACGGTTTACCGATTGTTCCTGTCATTATCGAAGGTGAATTAGCCGACGAGGCTCTTGAAGAAGCGCTGGATGACGAAGAAGAGTTGGACGAAGATGAAGACGAGCTTGCTGATGATGAGCAAGACGAAGAGTAATTAAGTGTCATATTAACGAGCGTCCAATTGGACGCTCGTTTTTTTAATGGCATTGATGTTGATAGCATTGTTCGTTTTAGAATGGTTTCGTATTTATCAATACCTACATCATGGTTGGGATTAAGGAGAGTGTCAGTGAGCGCGATTTATAATTTCTGTGCTGGACCTGCAATGTTACCCGCAGCGGTAATGAAAAAAGCACAACAGGAATTACTTGATTGGAATGGCCAAGGCGTTTCCGTGATGGAAATCAGCCACCGAAGTAAAGAGTTCATCGCGCTTACACAACAAGCCGAGTCCGATTTACGTGAACTGATGCAGATCCCCACAAATTACCATGTGCTATTTATGCACGGCGGTGGTCGTGGACAGTTCTCCGCTGTTGTGAATAATTTTTTAGGTAATCATGGCCGAGCTCTGTATTTAGTCAGTGGTCAATGGTCATCTGCCGCATTAGCCGAAGCACAAAAGCTCGTGGGTGAAGCGCAGATTGATAGCTTGAATATTGTTGAAAAACACAATGGACTCAATGCGGTTGTCTTGCCTGATTTACATAAAATCGATGCCGATTATCGCTATGTTCACTACTGCCCTAATGAGACAGTAGATGGTATCGAAATTTTTGATGAATTAGACTCACCTTGGCCAATTGTTGCCGATTTATCGTCAACCATTATGTCACGTGAAATCGACGTCAGCCGCTACGGTTTGATTTACGCTGGCGCACAAAAGAACATAGGTCCATCGGGTCTGTCGATAGTGATAGTGCGCGATGACATGTTAACACTGCCGAGTTTACCGCAGTCGTCCATCATGGACTATCGTTTAGCCGTTGAGCATGACTCTATGTTCAACACACCGCCAACCTTTGCTTGGTATCTCGCCGCTGAAGTCTTTGCTTGGCTTAAGTCCATTGGCGGCATTGCGAGTATTGCAAAAATTAATCAACAAAAAGCGCAGATGTTATATCAATGCATTGATGGTAATGCTTTCTACCGTAATGGGGTTGTTGCAGCGAACCGCTCACAAATGAACGTGACTTTCCAATTAGTCAACGAAGCGCTCGATAGTGAGTTCCTAAAGCAAGCCCAAATAGCTGGACTCGTTGCCTTAAAGGGCCATCGTATCGTAGGGGGTATGCGTGCTAGCCTCTATAATGCAATGCCACTCGATGGCGTAGTTGCTTTGGTCAAGTTTATGAATGAGTTTGCAAACAAACATAGCTAGGCTTAGCTGTATTGAGTCACTCATTAGCTTGCGACGCTTAGCGTCTAGGCTTTGCTGCCTGAATATCAACGTTATGCTTATTGAATGTTGATCATCAGTTAGCCATCTCAAGTGAGACATCCCAAAAGCGAATGCTCAAATGCATTCGTTTTTTTGTTAACTTTAATTTATCGACAATGGCGTTAAGCAAGATGACGTTGAGACCAGATGCCTTCAAGAACATTCGTTTTGAGAAAGCCTGTGAGCTGACGCGCATTACTGAGTAAGATGCTGTGTTAGTTGTATGGTATTGTTTATCATAATTAAAAGAACGTATCTTTAGATGTGTATACACGATAAATCAATAGGATGTTACAGATGGATTTGGCCAAGCTTTCGCGGATTAGTATGAAGCATTTGATCACTTTGCATGTGATGCTCGATACTCTGAGCGTAACCGCCAGCGCCGAACGATTATGTCTTAGCCCCTCATCCGTCAGTAAAACCTTAAGCCAGCTCAGGGACAGTTTGAACGATGAACTGTTCTACCGTAACGGCAACTCACTGGTTGCCACACCTTTGGCAAGACGATTGGGCCCAAGCGTGCAGCAAATGATCAATGATATGAATCAGATCATGAGTCAAGATGCGTTTAATCCAGCACATTTTGAGGGGCGTTTTTCACTTGCGATGCGCGAAAGCACCTTTGAACTGCTGGCCGCCAAATTAAGTGCCCATATTCTGAGCTTGGCTCCTAATATCCATCTCGATATTTATAGCAAAGACAATATCGGTTTCGATGGTCTTATTAAAGGCTCGTTAGATTTTGTGCTGTTACCCCACGATCTGAGTCAACCTAATCCTCTTCAAGACGATCTGGTGTGGGAAACCTTGTTCAGCGATGAAATGGTCTGCCTGATGAATTCATCCCATCCCTTGGCTAAGCAGTCGCAGATCAGCTTCGATGACTACCTGAGTTTTAGCCATATCGGCATTACGGACACAGATCTGAGTACGCCATTTTTTGATATTTTGCTCGCCCAGCAATCTAAAAAACGCGCCGTACCCATTTCAGTCCCTGACTTTGGCAGCGCAGCGTTAATGTGTCACCACAGTGAGCTGCTTTTTACCTGCTCGCGCCGCTGGGCATCCATCGCTAGCCAAGCCAAAGGCTTAACGATTAAATCTTTACCCATAGAATATGGCAAAGTGGCTTACAGCCTCGTTTGGCATAAACAAAGCATGAAAGATCCCGCACTGCGCTGGCTTTATGAGCAAATTTTGCTTTGCAGTCGTTAAAGGTAGATGGACGGTAACACGAGATTGGTTACGCCTCGCTTTGCAAGCGTTGCGGCTAAGCGTTCAATATCGGCTTGTTTACAGCTTGGCCAATTGAGTGCGTCATCGACAACACCATGATGGTGAAAGGCATTTAACTTAACTCGCGTATCTGGGCCTAACAGAAGTAAATAGGTCGCTAGCGCGTCTATTTCGTCCTCGTAATCCGTGATGCTCGGAATGTGCAGCAATCTCACCTCATACAGTTTTTGCTGCTGCGCCAATAGTTGAATGGATTTGAATACCGCATGGTTATCTCGCCCGGTAATATACCTATGGGTATCTTGCTGCCATGCTTTAAGATCCACCATAGCGCCATCTAAAAACGGCAGCAGTTTATGCCAACCGGTTAGACTCAAACTGCCATTGGTGTCAAGCATGCACGTTAAGTGTGATAACGGCTTTGAGGCCTTAATCGCTTGAAACAGCGCAATAATAAATGACAGTTGCAGACTCGCTTCGCCGCCACTCACGGTAATACCATTAATAAAGTGACGCTGACTATGGAGAATCGTCAGTATCTCCTCAACTGTGTAATGCGTGACCTTAGGGCTCGCTTGTTTCGGGCATACGGCAATACAAGTATCGCATTGGCTACAACGCTCACTATCCCATTGAATGCGAGGCTTGTTATTGAGGTTTATCAATGTCAGCGCATTGTCAGGGCAGGCAGCGACACAATCGCCACAGGCATCGCACACCCCTATGGTATGTGGGTTATGACAGCTTTTGCATTGGTAGTTGCAGCCCTGCAAGAATAACACGAGCCTGCTGCCAGGCCCGTCAACGCAGGAAAAGGGCAATAGCTGACTGACCATTACTTGCCTATTCAAAGACACAAGGGGAGTGTTCATGGGCGATGACTCTTGCTTGGCGTTGTAATATTCCCGTATTAACCGCCGCTTCTGCGGCTAAGCCTGTGGTATTGAGGCGTGAGCCACATTGCTTAAATGCTTCAATGTCCGAGCGTTTTACCATATAGCCGGTCACGCGCATTAAATCGTTAGAGGCCACATTGGCGGTAAATTCCCTAAAGCCTAACTCAAGCGCCGCTTTACACAGTTGGAACATGGCTTGGGGATTGGATTTTACGGTTTCATCGATAGTCAAAATATCGCTAATCCCCGCCGTATAATACTGATGATGTTGCGCTAAGGCTTGAATATGAGCGATGGGATTGGGCTCCGTACCATAGGGAATGCGAACGCCTGGGGTCACGTCTTTATCGATACTGATGCCGCCCTGTGAATGCAGCAGTGCTCGCCCATGGTAACCATGCGCGACGGGTGTGGATTTCACTATGGCATCGAGCGTGGCAGAAATACGATAGCCCAGCTGATTTGCATCCGTTTCATGGCCATATCTAGCGTGTTTAGCTTGCTTAACTTCTCCACTTGCTGTTAATGATTGCAGAATATTCACCGCTTCCGCCATGCCGTAAATGCCAAACATAGGCGCAAAACGCGACTCATCAATCAATTGTTCTTTAACTAAAAAGCTGTCAAAGAAGTGTGACTCTTGATGCAAAAATGCCGAGCGCGCCTCGATAAGTTCGAAGGTGAGCGAGCTGTAATAGGGCAAGACAGCATCAAAAAAATCACTGATTGAATCGGCCTTTAACGCGACCTCTTTAAGATTGAGCCGAACTAAGGTATTGGCGCCGCCCGCTAACGGCAAGGCATTGTAACAACTGACAATACCAAACCCACGTGCATCAAACGCACTGGCGTGCAGTGGGTCATTCGCGATGTGCGGCTTACTGCAGTGACAAATATTGGTGGTGGCAAGCAATAACAAATCATCTGGCGTGATGGCTGGGTCGTGCATAAAGGTCAAATTGGGGGCAACTTGTTTTAACTCGGCATCAATGCGCAATAGGGTGCGGCAAACGATGTTATCTGTAGGGCCAATATTCACGTGCATAAAGGCATCGGGCAGGGTTCTGTCGAGCATGATCCAGAACAGTTTTAATTTACGATAAAGGACTTCCGCATCTATTCCTTCAACGAAAGGCATCAAAATGTCATCCAGCTGACCTAAATACACGGGGATATTGGTCACCGATGGCACGTGGTGATACATAATCGTTAAGGCATTGATAGCTTCGTCCAAGTTTTTTGCCGCTGATAACTCTAAGTATTCAGAGCCTTGTTGAAGGTAGCGGGCATAATCTGGCAACACATAGCGTGGTTTAAACGGCGCATGGCCTTCAAACATGTCGCAAATAATACCGTCATTCATCGCGGCTTTTACTTCAGCCGATATCGGCATATAGGGCAAACTGGCTTCCGCTTCTAATGCTAAATAGTTGGATTTTTGCTTGGGTGAAAGCTGCGGGTTGGTGACGATTTGCACTAATCTATCTGGTAATAACATGGCGGAATATCCACAAGTTCTATGATGACCACTAATCTACTCAGTGGCTTTGGCTTTAAAAAGTGAAAATTGCCGCAGTCCTGATTAATGAAATGGAAATCCGCCGACCGAGGTCACAATTTGTGGCTTATTGCGATAACGCCGCGATGTCAAAATCGCTAGAATGTGGTTTTACAATTAAAAATAAATGCTTGAACTGTGAGACGTGGCCTTGCTTGTCATATTGTGGATATGAAACTGAGGTTAATGAACTGCCAAAACTGATCGGGTGGGATGATTGAAAAATTTAACACTTGAGGCGGTAAATGAACTCTGCTGTATTCCTTTATTGCGGGAATACAGCAGAGTGAGCGGTGCAGATAAACTCAGCGGCGCTTAGAGCACTTTAGCGATCGATTGGGCTAAGTAATCGACGTTATCTTCACTGATCCCAGCAATACTGATGCGGCTTGAACCTACCATATAGATGCTGAATTCTTTTTGTAGGCGCGCCACTTGCTCTGGAGCCACCCCAAGGAAAGAGAACATACCTTTTTGGCGGGCGATAAAGCTAAAGTCACGGTTTACGCCATTGGCTTTAAGTTTATCCACTAAAATGGCGCGGTTGCCGTTGATGCGATCGCGCATCACTTTCAGCTCATCAAGCCATTCTTGGGTTAATTCTTTTGATCCTAAAATCGTCTCAACAATCGCCGCGCCATGGGCAGGTGGCATAGAGTAAAGGCAGCGAACCACATAAAGTAGTACAGATTGCGCGACATTGGCGGTATTGGCATCTTTGGCAATCACAGAACATGAACCAATACGCTCACGGTACAAACCGAAGTTTTTCGAGCATGAGCTGCACAGGATCATATTATCGACCGCTGCCGCCATATGACGCACGCCGTAGGCATCAATATCAACGCCATCACCAAAGCCTTGGTAGGCCATGTCAATCAGCGGCGTAAAGCCTTGATCTTTTGTCAGGGCAACCACTTTATCCCATTCTTCTGTGGTTAAATCCATTCCGCTTGGGTTATGGCAACAGGCGTGGAATAACACCACATCATCAGGACTTATTTGCGATAATGCAGCAAGCATCTCATCAAATTTCAATGATTTGCTATCGTAGTCATAGTAAGGATAGGTTTTAACAGTAATGCCAGCCGCTTCGAATAAACCGATATGGTTTGCCCAAGTTGGATCGCTTACCCATAACACGGCATTTGGGTTGCAGCGTTTGATAAAGTCACCCGCCACGCGCAGCGCGCCTGTACCACCGGGTGTTGAAACGGTGCGGATACGGTTAGCGATAATGGCACTGTGGTCAGCACCAAAGGCTAATTCTGTCATCAAGGTGTTGAATTGTGGTGAGCCTGTTGGGCCTATATACACTTTGGTGGTTTCGGTATCGAGACGGAATTTTTCCGCTTTTTTCACGCAGCTTAGAATAGGGGTAACGCCGGTAGGATCTTTATAAACGCCCACACCTAAATCCACTTTTTGTGGGTGAGAGTCTTCTCGGTACTGAGTTAACAAGCCAAGGATGGGGTCCGCTGGCATTGCGATGAGTGAGTTAAACATAGCTCCATCTACCTTTCTGGTTATAGTGCAAACGTGATTGTTCGTATCAGATATGCGTTATTTATCGTTTGGAGGTTAGAATAGCGCGGAAAGGTAAAGTAATTAAAGTGAAAACTGTGATTACACGCCAGTTATCTTGGCAAAAAAGCCTGCCAAAAATACGGTTAAATCATAAATTAACCGCTTAAATTTTGCGTTTTTGTTATTTTTACACTGATCTCAGCAAATAATCTGACCAAAATGCCATTTTTCTCGAAAAAACGGTTGAATCCTTAGCGACAATCGGTAATTTTATAACGACGAAGCACCAACAAGGCCCCAATCTCCTTTTATTTGTAATCTTAACTTGACGCGCTGTAGCGTGAAGTTGCCATTTTGCGTATTCAGTCCGCGTGATCGTGATGATGACGCCCTAGAGAGAAAGAAGATTTATTCATGAAGCAATTACGTCTTGAACCTGTTGTGCAAGTCCGCGGTGAAATCAATATTCCGGGCTCAAAAAGTATTTCAAATCGAGCCTTATTATTGGCCACCTTAGCCCAAGGTACGACCACGCTCACCAATCTGCTCGACTCAGATGATATCCGCCACATGTTGGCCTCCCTCAAGCAGTTAGGGATGAACTACCGTTTATCGCAAAACAATACTGTGTGTGAACTCGATGGTTTAGGTGGTGTGATTTCCTCAGCATCCGCGCAGGAATTGTTTTTAGGCAATGCGGGTACCGCAATGCGCCCCTTATGCGCCGCCTTAACCTTAGGCCAAGGTGAATTTACTCTCACGGGCGAACCACGTATGGAAGAGCGTCCGATTGGCGATTTAGTCGATGCCTTAAGGCAACTCGGTGCCAATATTGTTTATCTTAAAAATGACGGTTTCCCGCCACTGACGATTAATGCCACTGGCCTTAATGGCGGTGATGTTGAAATTGCCGGGGATTTATCAAGCCAGTTTTTAACGGCATTGCTAATGGTGGCGCCGCTTGCCAAGGGCAGCGTGAATATCCATGTCAAAGGCGAGTTAGTCTCTAAGCCTTATATCGATATCACCATCGCCTTGATGGCGCAGTTCGGCGTTAAAGTCATTAACCATGACTACGCGCGTTTTGAGATTGTTGCAGGCCAGCGTTATATATCACCAGGCAAAGTACTGGTAGAAGGCGATGCGTCATCGGCATCATATTTCCTCGCGGCTGGGGCGATTAAGGGCGGCGAAGTCAAAGTCACGGGTGTAGGTCGTTTGAGTATCCAAGGCGATGTAAAATTTGCCGATGTGCTCGAAAAAATGGGCGCAGATATCGAGTGGGGCGATGACTATATTATTGCACGCGGCTCCCTATTAACTGCCGTCGACTTAGACATGAACCATATTCCCGATGCGGCCATGACCATTGCAACGGCCGCATTATTTGCTAAAGGCACGACGGTTATTCGCAATATCTATAACTGGCGTATTAAAGAAACAGACCGGTTAGCGGCTATGGCAACTGAACTGCGAAAAGTGGGCGCCGAGGTTGAAGAGGGGAATGACTACATTAAAATCACCCCGCCAGCCGTTATTAACACCGCTGAAATTGATACCTACAATGATCACCGCATGGCCATGTGCTTTTCTATGCTGGCATTTGCCGATTGCGGTATCACCATCAATGATCCAGATTGTACTTCTAAAACATTCCCTGACTACTTTAAGCAGTTTGCGAGCCTGCAAGGCTAAGTCTGTTTGTTTCGTCATTGTTACAACCATCGATGTCAAGAATAGCAAGCCGTATTTGTGCGGCTTCTAATCTTCATAAAAAATCCACGGATTTTGTTTGTCTTTTGTGGTACAATGCGGCGCGCTCATTTTCGGGGGCTCACTTGATGAACTCACGGATGATGGTTATTTTTTGCGGAGGAATGTATGTCTGAACGGGCTCCTGTAGTCACAATCGACGGCCCAAGTGGTGCTGGCAAAGGTACAATTAGTCAATTATTGGCTCAGCATCTAGGTTGGCAACTACTTGATAGTGGTGCCATTTACCGAGTTCTTGCGCTTGCAGCAATTCATCATAACGTTGAACTGGAAAATGAAGAGTCTATCACGTTGTTAGCGGCACATCTGGATGTGAAGTTTCTAACAGGCAATGATAAAGATCCGGTTCAAGTGATATTGGAAGGTGAAGACGTCACCAACGACATTCGCACCCAAGAGTGCTCGAATGCCGCTTCAAAAGTCGCTGCCTTTCCACGGGTGAGAGAAGCCTTATTACGTCGCCAACGGGCCTTTAAAACGGCGCCAGGATTAATTGCCGATGGTCGTGACATGGGAACAGTGGTTTTCCCAAGTGCGCCGGCAAAATTATATTTAACCGCCTCAGCTGAAGAGCGTGCCCAAAGACGCTATAATCAGTTGCAGGACAAGGGCTTCGATGTTAATATCGAGCGCCTTTTAAGTGAAATTATCGAACGTGATGACCGCGATATGAATCGTCCGGTGGCTCCTTTAGTCCCCGCCGAGGACGCGCTCATTATCGATACTAGCGGTAAGGGTATTGATGAAGTGCTAGCGCTAGCGCTTAACTTTATCAACCAAAAATTATCCGGCACTAACTAAGTTAGTCCACCGGATAGGTATTCGTATTAAGGATGATACGGATAATTTGACTGACTCCACGTCTAGGACGGACAGTGGTTTAATAAAGAAAGTAACCTAAACATGACTGAATCTTTTGCTGATCTATTTGAACAATCCCTTCAAACTCTGGAATTCCGTCCAGGCTCTATCGTTCGTGGTACTGTTGTATCAATCAAAAACGGTATGGTACTGGTTGACGCGGGTCTGAAGTCTGAAAGCCCAATCCCAGCTGAACAATTCAAAAACGCTCAAGGCGTTTTAGAAATTCAAGTTGGCGATGAAGTTGACGTAGCTCTTGACTCTGTTGAAGACGGCTTCGGTGAGACTCAACTGTCTCGCGAAAAAGCGAAACGTCATGAAGCTTGGATCGTTCTGGAAAAAGCTTATGAAGATGCTGAAACTGTAATCGGTATCATCAATGGTAAAGTTAAAGGCGGTTTCACTGTTGAATTAAACGGTATCCGTGCCTTCTTACCAGGTTCTCTAGTTGACGTGCGCCCAGTTCGCGACACCGCTCACTTAGAGTACAAAGAATTAGAATTCAAAGTTATCAAGCTAGACCAGAAGCGTAACAACGTTGTTGTTTCTCGTCGTGCAGTTATCGAATCAGAAAGCAGCGCTGAGCGTGATGCACTGTTAGAAAACCTGCAAGAAGGTCAAGCAGTTAAGGGTATCGTTAAGAACCTGACTGACTACGGTGCATTCGTAGATTTAGGTGGTGTTGACGGTCTGCTACATATCACAGATATGGCGTGGAAACGTGTTAAACATCCATCAGAAATCGTCAATGTTGGCGATGAAATCAACGTTAAAGTACTGAAGTACGATCGTGAGCGCACTCGTGTGTCTCTAGGTCTGAAACAACTTGGCGAAGATCCATGGTTAGAAATCAGCAAACGTTACCCAGAAAACACACGTTTAACTGGTCGCGTTACTAACCTAACTGACTACGGTTGCTTCGTAGAAATCGAAGAAGGCGTTGAAGGTCTGGTTCACGTTTCTGAAATGGATTGGACTAACAAGAACATTCACCCATCTAAAGTGGTTAACTTAGGTGATGAAGTTGAAGTTCTGGTTCTAGACATCGATGAAGAGCGTCGTCGTATTTCTCTAGGTCTGAAACAATGTAAGACCAATCCATGGGATGACTTCGCAACTCGTTACAACAAAGGCGACAAGGTTTCTGGTAAGATCAAGTCAATCACTGACTTCGGTATCTTTATCGGTCTTGACGGCGGTATCGATGGTCTAGTTCACCTGTCTGACATTTCTTGGAACGGTACTGGCGAAGACGCAGTTTCTGAATACAAGAAAGGCGATGAAATCCATGCAGTGGTTCTGTCTGTAGATCCAGAGCGTGAGCGCATCAGCTTAGGTGTTAAGCAAACTGAAGATGATCCATTCAACGCATACTTGGCTGACAAGAAGAAAGGTACTATCGTAAACGGTACTGTTTCTGCTGTTGATGCTAAAGGTGTGACTGTTGAACTGGCTGACACTGTTGAAGGTTACATCCGTGTAGCTGACATTTCACGTGAGCGTATCGAAGATGCATCTACTGTCTATAATGTAGGTGATGCAATCGAAGCTAAGTTCATGGGTGTTGACCGTAAGAACCGCTCTATCAGCCTGTCAATCAAAGCGAAAGACGAAGCTGAAGAGAAAGAAGTAATGGCGACTCTGAACAAACAAGATGACGCTGTTATTAGCAATGCAATGGCTGAAGCGTTTAAAGCAGCTCGTAAATAATCGCCTGTTGTTTGGGGAGACATCTCTCCCCATTAGGCGACTGTGTTTGGCTTGATAATAGGGGATAGCTAGGATGACGAAATCTGAACTTATCGAAAAACTCGCCACCAGGCAGTCGCAGCTGTCGGCGAAAGAGGTTGAAGGCGCAATCAAAGAAATGTTGGAGCAAATGGCAACAACATTAGAAAGCGGTGATCGTATTGAGATCCGTGGCTTTGGTAGTTTCTCGCTTCACTATCGTGCACCGCGGACTGGCCGTAATCCAAAGACTGGTTCATCAGTCGATTTGGAAGGTAAATACGTCCCGCACTTTAAGCCAGGCAAAGAACTGCGCGAGCGTGTTGACGCCGTTAATGTGTGATTGACCGCATAGTAAAAAGCCTCCGTTAGGAGGCTTTTTTGTATCTATTGCAAGGCAATGCTGGTCAGCTTAGTAAATTTCTTGGATAATCATTAAATTGAAACGCGTTTAGGGAGTGCAGCGTGAAATCATTTGTAGCAACTGTGCTTGTGGCACTGTTATTTATTTTGGCGTTGATTTTTGGCGCGCGTAACGAACAAGTGGTGACCATCAGCTATTTTGTCGCACAGGGTGAATATCGTTTACCTGTTGTCTTAGCGATTGTCTTTTTTGCTGGTTTTATTTTGAGTTGGTTATTTGCTAGCTACTATATTGTTCGCTTGAAATTAAGTTTAGCGGCAACTAAAAAGAAACTAAATCAAGTGATCACTAAAATCCCTCAGGATGTAGACGCCTAATATGCTTGAGATCCTCTTTCTGTTGCTTCCCATTGCTGCCGCCTATGGCTGGTATATGGGGCGACGGAGCATAAGGCAGAATCAAAGTAATCAACGTAAACAATTGAGCCGGGATTATTTTACTGGCCTCAATTTCTTACTGTCGAACGAATCGGATAAAGCCGTCGATTTGTTTATCAGTATGCTAGATGTTGACGATGAAACCATAGATACCCATCTGTCACTCGGTTCGCTGTTCCGTAAGCGAGGTGAGGTCGACCGCTCTATTCGTATCCATCAAAATTTAATCGCGCGGCCTACATTAACCAATGAGCAGCGTGACATCGCTATGATGGAGTTGGGTAAAGATTATCTAGCAGCAGGTTTTTATGACAGAGCTGAAGAAATCTTTATCAACTTGGTCAGCCAAGACGATCACAGTGAAGAATCTGAAACACAGCTGATTGCTATCTATCAAGTGATTAAAGAGTGGCAAAAAGCCATTGATATCACTAAGCGTTTGAGTCGTAAACGTCAACAAGTTTTAAAGCCGTTAACGGCGCATTTCTATTGCCAGTTAGCCGATGAAGCCAGTGATGACGCGCAGAAAATTAAACTGCTACAGCAAGCGCTGAAGCAAGATCCCCAATGCGGTCGTGCATTATTGACCCTAGCGAAAAAATTCCTCGATATTCAAGATTATGCCCAGTGTAAGCAAATGCTGCTGCAACTGAAAAAAGCCGATATCGAGCTTTTTGCCGATGCGATTCCAACGGCCAAACAAGTTTATCGCGACACGCAAGATAAAGAAGGTTTTCAAGAATTACTCGCGGGCGCCATGGCCGATGGCGCTGGAGCTTCTGTAGTGGTCGCCTTAGCGCAGCACATGATAAGTCTTGATGAGATTAAAGCGGCAGAGACCATGGTACTCGATGCGTTATATCGCCATCCGACCATGAAAGGTTTTCAGCACTTGATGCAGATGCATTTGCGCCAAGCCGAAGAAGGGCAAGCTAAGCAAAGTTTAACTATGCTAGAGCAGCTCGTTGAACAACAAATTAAATTCCGTCCGAGTTACCGTTGTAAGGAGTGTGGTTTTCCTTCCCATGCGCTTTACTGGCATTGTCCTTCCTGTAAAAACTGGGGCAGCATTAAACGGATCCGAGGCCTAGACGGCGAATAATCTATTAGAAGAATACACAGTTTGTGTAACCCCGTTGGAGAGATGATGACGACTAAACCTATCCTCGTAGCGCTTGATTACGATAATAAAAACCATGCTTTACAACTGATAGAAAAACTCGATCCCAACATGTGCCGCCTTAAAGTCGGCAAAGAAATGTTTACCTTGTTTGGCCCGCAACTGGTGAAAGATATCCATGATCGTGGTTTTGATTTATTCCTTGATTTGAAATTTCACGATATTCCCAATACTGTCGCCAAAGCCGTGGCCGCTGCTGCAGAGCTGGGCGTATGGATGACGAACGTACATGCCAGCGGTGGCTTAGCCATGATGGAAGCGGCTAAAAAAGCCTTACTGCCATACGGCGATAAAGCGCCTATGCTGATCGCGGTTACGGTATTAACCTCGATGAGTGATGACGATCTTAAATTACTCGGCATCAATGTGCCTGCGTTTGAGCATGTGCAACGTTTGGCGAAGCTCACGCAACAAGCGGGACTCGATGGCGTGGTGTGTTCCGCCCAAGAAGCGACAGCCTTGAAATCACTGTTAGGTCATGATTTCAAGCTCGTGACGCCGGGGATCCGCCCAGTTGGCAGTGATGCTGGCGATCAACACCGCGTGATGACGCCACCTCAAGCGATAGCAGCGGGTTCTGATTACTTAGTGATTGGCCGCCCGATCACCAAAGCTGCCGATCCGTTAGCAGCATTGCAAGCGATTCACCAATCATTGGCATAGACGCCACACTAGCCGTCTAAAGCGCGGTTTGAAAGTCGTTTGACCGTCGTTTAAATAAAAAAGGCTTGGAATCGCTTGTTGGTATCCTTGATATGATTGATAAAAATTGAAATAGTATGTTGAATTACAAAGTAAAATACTTAATCACACCCTGAGTGCATATCTCACTGTTCACGGAGAACGCCCATGTTTAATGCTACGATGTTTAACTATCAAGGTAAAAATGTTGTCGTTGTCGGAGGAACCAGTGGGATAAATCTCGCGATTGCCATTGCGTTCGCACAGGCTGGCGCAAATGTGGCCGTTGCGAGCCGCAGTCAAGATAAAATTGATGCCGCGGTATTGCAGTTGCAACAGGCCAATCCTGACGGTATTCATTTGGGTGTGAGTTTTGATGTGCGCGATCTTAGCGCCCTTGAAGTCGGTTTTGATAAAATCGCTTCTGAGTTTGGTTTTATCGATGTGTTGGTCAGCGGCGCGGCGGGGAATTTCCCCGCCAGCGCCGCAAAGCTTTCGGCCAATGGTTTTAAGTCGGTGATGGACATTGATTTGCTCGGCAGTTTTCAAGTGCTAAAGCAGGCTTATCCTTTGCTGCGTCGCCCCAATGGCAATATTATCCAGATTTCGGCGCCGCAGGCTTCGATCGCTATGCCAATGCAAGTGCATGTTTGTGCGGCTAAAGCGGGTGTGGATATGCTGACGCGAACTTTAGCGTTAGAGTGGGGCTGTGAAGGGCTGAGAATTAATTCGATTATGCCTGGCCCCATCGCCAATACTGAAGGTTTTAATCGCCTTGCACCCAGCGCCGCATTACAGCAAAAGGTTGCCCAATCCGTTCCGCTAAAACGCAATGGCGCAGGTCAGGATATCGCCAATGCCGCGCTATTCTTAGGCTCTGAATTAGCTTCCTATATTACGGGAGTTGTGCTGCCGGTCGATGGCGGTTGGTCACTTGGCGGCGCCAGTATAGCGATGACAGAGCTTGGCGAACTGGCCGCAAAAATGTAGTTTGGTTTTAGATTATTGATATTCAAAATCGAGAACTTTGATTTTATAGAAATTAAGTAGGTAATGATCCATGGCTAATGCATTACAAGAGCAGCTACTCAAAGCAGGGCTTGCCAGTAAACAAAAGGTTCGCGACGTTAAGACTCAAAAACGCCGTGACAAAAAATCACGAGTTGATGATGGCTCAAGTGCTTTTAAGCAAGAAGTGGCCGAGCAAAAACGGTTGCAGGCGCAAAAAGATAAAGTGCTAAATGAGCAACGTTTTGCTGAGGCATCTGAGCGTGGACAGGTGCGCGGTTTAATCACAGAGTTCACTAAGTCTGCGATTAAGATCCCAGCTTATGCTGAAGTGAAATTTAACTATACTCTTGATAATAAAATTTATTCTTTATACATAGATGAAAAACTGCAGGCAGAATTGCTTAAAGGGCAGTTAGGCATAGTGCGTTACGAAGATAAGAGTTACTTAGTACCACATAAGTTAGCCGAGCGAGTTAAACTGCTGGTGCCGCAGTGGTGTGGTTATCTGTGGCAACAGGATGAATCTAAAGCTGTGGTCGTTGAAGATGATCCCTATGCAGATTACGCAATTCCTGATGATTTAATGTGGTAATTGCCACAAGCTTGTGAGCTAACGCTGCGACAATCCTGTGGTAAAGCTTATAAAATAGAGACCCTTAAGTTCAGGCTTAAGGTTTTTTTTATGGGTTGAATTTATACTTTGCTCACGTACCTCCATATTATTCACAGCTGTATTTGTAATGAGATTGTTTTCTACAGTGAACTGGTATAAATTAAAACAACTGTTTTAATCCTACGTTTAAGAGTCTACCAATGAATCCTTACCAAGCCCCGTTGACGGATATGCGTTTCCTACTGGAACAGGTATTTGATGCTCCAAACACTTGGGCACAATTGCCTGAGATTGCAGAAATGGTCGATATCGACACTGCTAATGCCATTTTGGAAGAAGCAGCCAAGATCAGCAGTGAGTTGATCCATCCGCTGAACCGGACGGGCGATGAGCAGGGCGTGTTGCATCAAGACAATCAAGTGATTACCCCTGATGGCTACAAAGCCGTTTATGAGCAGTATTCCCAGGGCGGTTGGATTGGTTTGTGTGGCGATCCTGAATTTGGTGGCATGGGGATGCCGAAGATGCTGGGGATCTTAGTCGACGAAATGGCTTACAGTGCTTGTAATGCGTTTACACTTTATGGCTCGTTAACCGCGGGGGCGGCTTTATGTATCAATGCCCACGGCAGCGAAGAATTGAAACAAGCTTATTTGCCTAAGTTATATTCCGGCGAATGGGCGGGTGCTATGGATATGACGGAGCCGCAAGCGGGTTCTGATCTGCGTAATATTCGCACTCGAGCTTTACCGCAGGATGATGGTAGTTATGCCATCACGGGCAGCAAGATTTTTATCACGGGTGGCGATCATGATTTAACTGAAAACGTCATCCACTTAGTGCTTGCTAAGCTACCGGATAGCAAAGGGATTTCACTCTTCCTTGTACCTAAAATATCGGTAAATACCGATGGCAGCTTAGCCAATGCCAATGGTGTATCAGTGGGGTCTATCGAGCATAAGATGGGCCTTAAAGGTTCTGCGACCTGTGTGATGAACTTTGAGAATGCCCAAGGCTTCTTGATTGGTGAGCCTAATCGTGGCCTCGTATGCATGTTCACTATGATGAACTATGAGCGTTTAGCGATAGGTATTCAAGGGCTTGGCAGTGCGCAGGCGGCGTACCAGATGGCGGCCGATTATGCTAAAGAGCGTAATCAAGGCATCGCCGCTGGCGGCTCTCCGACGGGCAGTGATTCTGATCCCATTATTGTCCATGGCGATGTGCGCCGTATGTTGTTGACCATTCGTGCGATGACAGAAGCGGGCCGTGCTTTGTCTGTGTTTACAGGACAACAGCTGGATTTAGCAAAATATGCCCAAGATGAGGTTAAGGCTAAAGCGGCGCGTTATGTGGGTTTGTTAACGCCAGTGGCGAAAGCATTTTTAACCGATCGGGGTCTAGATGCGACTATCATGGCGCAACAAGTCTTTGGTGGACATGGTTATATTCGTGAAACAGGTATTGAGCAATTAGTTCGTGATACTCGTATCGCTCAGATTTATGAAGGCACCAATGGCATTCAAGCCATCGATTTCCTCGGTCGTAAAGTCACTGGCGATAACTTAGCCGCATTAAACGAATTTGTGGCAGACTTGAAGGCACAAATGCGGGCATTCACCCATGTTGATGCGGTGAAAGTGGCGGCAGTATGCGCACGTTTAGATGCATTAGTTATAGTCGCCGAGTCAGTTAATGATCGCAAAGTGGCTCAGCCTGCACTTATTAATGCCTGCGCGGTCGACTTTTTAGATGCCTTTGGTTACACCCTGTATGGTTTCTACTGGTTGGCTATGGTCGATAAGGTCGCGGATCATGAAGATAAAGCTTTCGCCGAGCAGAAAGTCTATTTAGCTAAGTTCTATTTTGATAAGTTATTGCCAAAAGCGGACTACCATATCGCCCAAGTCAGAGCTGGTGATGCGACGACTATGGCGATGCCTGCGGAGTTGTTTTAACAAGGCTTCGGTATATTCGTTTAGATAAAAACTGAAAAAGCACTGATGACTCAGTGCTTTTTTATGCAAGTTTTTTACTCTGTAGCGATTAATTAATGACTCTAGTGAGCCGCAGTATTCACAGTCGCAGTGGTTGATGACGGTTGCAGCACTGAAATCAATTGTTTAAGAAACTCGGCATTGAATGAGGGGTTATGCTGATTTTTCAATTCAGGACTCATGCCATTCTCAAGGATTACAAACAGGGTATCGTTATGCTGGGGCAAACGGATAAAGCCCGCTAAATTAGACACGCCTTGCATCGAGCCTGTTTTAGCAAAAATTTGCTGTTTAAGCGGCGGCTTGTTGTAGCCCATACGATATCTTAAGGTGCCGCTGATCCCCGCCTGTGGCAGACTCGTGATTAACGGACTAAAGCGGCTATCTTGGTGGATTAGCGCCAACACCGCGGCTAACTGCTTGGCGTTGAGTAAGTTATAGCGTGACAATCCTGAACCATCCACAATATTGGCGTTACTCAAATCTATGCCTAAATTCGTTAAAATTCGCTGCATGGCAGCGGCACCATTGGTAAAGCTGCCTTGGGTCTTAAAATAACTTTTACCAAGTTGCTTAAAAAGGCTATCGGCAATCAAATTATCTGACTTGAGCAGCATAGTCTCGAGCAGCTCAGGTAAGGGCGCCGAGCTATGGCTGGCAATTAGTTTTGCCTTTTGGGGTAAGCTAGTGCCGAGTTGTACTTTACCCGCAAGAGACATCTCGCCTTTAAGTAGGGAGGTGAGGTTATCTTGGGCAAATTTGAACGGATCGCTGACCGCAATCGCCAGTGGTATCGCCTCACCGCCAGGGTAACAGCCGCGTAAATGGTAGTTATTTTGACCTAATCTGACCATATCAAGTTGGCAAAATTCGCGGCTCGCCTTTTGATCAAACACCGCATCGCTGCTGATTTTAACTCCATAACTCCCCGCGCGCAGACTTACCTGTGAAGGTTTGCTGGTAGAGCTTGGGCTAAACTGACCATAGACGCAGTTCTGATTGATAATATAACTCGACACTGGCGCGGCAAAACAAATGCCCAAATCATCCCAAACCCAACCCGGAGCTTGCAATTGTTCCTGCTTATCGCCGAGCAAATACAGATGTCCGTCAATACGATTAATGCCTTGTTTTACGAGATTGGCAAAAATGGCCTTGAGATCGGCTTGAGTCAGCGTGGGATCGCCACTAAAACGCAGATAAGCACTGCCTGCGATATGGCCTTTTCGTATCGGTGCATCTGTCCATAATTGTGTGACATAACGAAAATCAGGTCCAAGCTGAGCCATAGCACTGACTGCCGTGAGCAGCTTTTGGGTACTGGCTGGAATAAACAAGGTCTCAGCTTGTTGGCTATAGATCACTTGATTGTTCGACATATTCATTGCCAGTAAGGCGATTTGTGAATGTCGAGGGCTGATCTTACTGATTGCTTGGCTAAGCGAAGTGGTTTGAGCACTTATCGGCCTAGAATCATGTTGCTCTGCATAGGCCATATTATGACTTGCGGCTAGGAGTAGGCCGGCATATAGAGTGGTTTTCAGTAACGTTTCCATGTTAGCTATTGGCCATTTTTATCAAAACATCATTAAGATTAGGTTGGTATTGTGTGCGGTTAATCCTCACTGCTGCCGTCATCCTTTTCCATCAAGCGATATAAACGTAGGGTAACAAACAATACTAGCCCAATAAACAACGGCAGGATGAGTAACCCTAACTGGGTTTTAAAATGGAAAATACCCCAAGCAAACAGCAATGTCAGTGCTAACGTCAGCAGAATTTTTTTGTTCATAGTTCTTAATCTTGTATCGTGTGGTCTAATCGCAAATAGGCGGTTTAGTTTACGCTAAATCACTGGATTCGGGGTTAATGAAATGGGTTTGAAGATTATTTTGTGATTTGGCAGACATTTTGGGTGCAGTTTAGTGAAATTTGGACTGATTTGTAGCGTTAAGAATCACCCTATTTAGGGGCGAAATATTGTGTGGACGGGCAAATAATGCCGAGAATACTCGCCGTAAAATGCGATTTCAAGCAAGGATAAATGAAGAAGATTTTTAGGTAAATCGGTGCACTGAAGTGGAATAAAATCGCGTGAGGTCAAATTACCAGCAAAACCGTTAGGTTTAACAAGACTTTTGGGAGAAAAGTCTTGCCGAGACGAGGTGAAGTCGGTAATTTCTACCCCTTACGATTTTAGGTTCTTAGGTAACAACTAAACCATGCCACATATTAGTATGCGCGGCTTACCACAAGCGGTCGTTGCAGCGTTCAGCCAAACATTACTGCAGTCATTGGCGGATATATGTAAAGGTAATGCAGAGAGTTTCACATTAGATTGGATCCCAAGCATCAGTTTTCGAAATGGAAAAATTGATCAACGCTTTGTCCAAGTTGAGTTACTCTGGTTCCCTAAGGACCCTGATATACATCTTAAAGTAGAACAAACGATCAGGTTGGCAGTGACAGAGGCCTATCCAGAGTTAACACATATTGCTGTGATGTTTTTATCACTGAACCCCAGCGCTTCCTATCGGGGTGGTCAGCATGTTTAAAGGAGGATGCCTTGCTAGATAAGCTTGGTGGAATAGCCGTTCAACCCGAGGCTTTAACGTGGTTGCTCACGCCATGCCGTTTCAAGGCAGAATTACTCGCTCGTATTGCGAGCGCCAAGCACAGTATTTATATTGCGGCGCTGTATTTAGAAGATGACGAAGCGGGTCGTGAGATATTACAAGCCCTCATGGATGCCAAAGCGGCAAATCCAACGCTTGATATCAAAGTGTTAGTCGACTTTCACCGTGCGAGACGTGGCTTGATTGGCCATAAAGGTGATAGCGGCAACTATTTGATGTACCGTAGAGTTATGGCTGAAGCCGAACATCCCATCGATATCTTAGGTGTACCCGTCAAATCCCGTGAATTTATGGGTGTGTTGCATCTTAAGGGATTTATTATCGATGATGCCGTGATTTATAGCGGTGCCAGTCTCAATAATATCTATTTGCAACAACACGATAAGTACCGTTTCGATCGTTATCACTTGATTGAGTCAGCCGAATTAGCGCGCAGTATGCGCGCGATGATCCAGAAAAATATCATTTCTGATCCAGCTGTGTGTTCATTAACGCAAGATGCTGAGCAAGAAGTGCTACCACCAAAGACGGACATGCGTAGCTTTAAGCTGAGACTGTCTGACGCTGAGTATCAGTTTAAGGAGACCCGTGATGGCAATCGCATCACGCCGTTACTTGGGCTAGGACGTAAGAAAAACTTGCTCAATAAAGTGGTTGTCGCCTTGGTGGAAGAGTCAAAAGATTCGCTGTTTATTTGCACACCCTATTTTAATCCGCCGTACATTTTAGTGCGCGCTTTAGCTAAGCATTTACGCAATGGCAAACGCATCGATATCGTTGTGGGCGACAAGACAGCTAACGATTTTTATATTCCGCCAGAGCAGGATTTCTCGACCATAGGTGCCTTGCCCTATATGTATGAGCAATCATTGCGTAAGTTCGCTAAACGCCAACAGTGGGCGATTGATAATGGTCAGTTGAATATCCATCTGTGGAAACACGGCATCAACAGTTATCACCTCAAAGGCATCAGTGCCGACGGTAATAAGCATTTGATCACAGGCTCTAATCTGAATCCAAGAGCTTGGGCGCTGGATCTTGAGAATGGTTTGTTGATCCAAGATGAAATTGGCTGCTGGAAAGCTCAGTTTGAAGCCGAGCAGGCGCATATTCTGGAACACACACAGCGGTTATATCACTACAGCCAAGTGGACACCTTACAGAGCTATCCTGCGCCAGTGAAGAAGATCATGACTAGAATTCGTCGCCTTAAAGCTGATTTTTTACTGCGTCGCATTCTGTAAACGTTCAAAGCTATAGATACAATAAATTAATCGATATTTTTGATTTATTACAGTGTCTTATCGATTTAAAAAGCCCACAACAATGTGGGCTTTTTTTTGACTGATGGTAATAGATTTAGCTTAAACCAAGAATTGTCGCTTCAAATCATATCCATTAAATCTGTGGCATTAAATTCTGGTGAGTATCATTTTGATCTTTGGCGTAATACAGAGACAGAATCACTAAAACCACCATTACAGCACTTAATAAACCTATGCTCAACTGGCCGCCCATAGGCACTAAAGACATAGTTAATGCGGCAAGTCCGGCACCAAAATTTTGTAATCCCCCTAGTAATGCGCCCGCAATCCCCGCCTGACGTGGAAATGGCTCTAACGCAGCAGATGTTAGGGTAGGGAATAGCATGCCTGCGCCACTGAAGAATAAAATCGATCCAATAAGTAAACTCCAACCAACCACTAGATTAAAAAGACCTGGGATCAACATAAATAATGCGCCAGCACCGAGTAACGCTACACCTTGGTAAACAACCCTTTGTGGCTTATTCTGTCGGCCCGCGATGAGAGCCCCCAGTAAGTAGCCAGGAATTGGCGCAACAAAATAACAACTGACCATAAAAGGTGTCAGTCCGAGATATTGGCCATAGAGTACACCAGCAATGGCTTCAAACGCCGCAATACCGGCAAAGGTGGCGATCAATGAAAATAAATAAGCGCGAAACGCTCTATGGCGCAGGACATGCTTATAGGATTTGAAAACGGCTTGATGTTCCCGTTGCGCCTTAGGTAAAGACTCTTTAAAGAGGAATATTAACAACAGCCAGACCACGACACCGAATCCCGCTAATACCCAGTATACGGCTTGCCAGCCGAAATAGGCTGCACTGGCGCTGCCGATAAATGGTGCAAGCAAAGGTAAAAACACCACAGCCATAGAGACATAGCTATTAAATTTTACCAGTCGGTCGCCAAAGTAGTGATCGCGGGGAATGCTACGGCACAATGCGCCTGCGCTGGCTGTGCCTAATCCTTGGATAAGACTTGCCATTATCAGTTGGTTAAAACTTGTGGCCTTCGCCGCAAATACAGCGCCTAGAACGAAAATTGCGATACCCACGACGAGTGGCATTTTGCGGCCAACGCGATCTGACACTGGGCCATACACAAATTGAAACATCCCGTAGGAGAGTAAGTAACAGGCCATCACGGCTTGTAGTTGGCTGGCGTCCACATGGAGCCCGAGTGCGATTTGTGGAAGGGCAGGTACAAAAATCGTCTGCGCCATTTGGCCACAGGCGACCATAAAGACAATCATTAACAGTAGGCTAGACTGACTCGCCGCTGGAGCGACATCGTGATGAATAGGAGAATGTGGCGTGCCTGACATGATATTTCCGAAAAAGGTCACTTAAGGTATTTGCGCGCATCTTACTCCCTAAAAGCGTAACTTCAAGTGTCAATCATATTGATTTAACGAAATAATTTTTAATGCGATGCATAAGTTTTTATCCTGATTTTAAGCTGTAAAGCTAAACTTACGATAGGTTATTTGTCTGTTAACTAGGTCGATGAGTTGCAAATGAATTAACGCAAGGATTAACCCTGTGGTGCATCTTTTCTTACAAGCCGCCGATGAGAAAAGGGAGATTGCAAGGAAGCTGTGAGTTAGTAGCAAGGCGTCAGCCATAAATCAGTCGCGACAAGAAAATATCGTTAAGAAAAAGGAGATAGTACTAATACACTTATCTCCTCCATTCTGGCGCATGGCTATTTTTGCAATTTTTCGACCCCAGTTAAAATCTGATACCCCACAGTCACCCGAGGCGGTACGGGATAATTTTTATTGCTTAACAATACTATGCCAAGTTTTTTTGCAGGAATAAAGGCTGCATAAGCGGCAAAACCGCCAGTAGAACCTGTTTTATTGATCCACACATTTTGCTGCGGCGCGAGGGGCGGCACTATGGGTTTAACGGGTGTACTGCCAAATACGACTTCCTGAGTGTGACCCTTAAGTATTTTATCAAGATCAATAGGATATGAGTAATGCTCCCAAATCATATCTTGGGTCATCACACCGACATCAAAGTATCCCGTGTGGGTCTCATCGAGTGCCGTTTGCAGTGGTTTGGCAATTGGGTGCATTTGCATATTGGCCTCAACAAATTGCAGTAAATCCTTTGCAGAGGTTTTAACGCCATAAGCTTCATCGGCTAATACCCCAGGATTGACCCGCACTGGCATGTCTTGCTTATCGTAGCCTTGGGCATAATCGGCCATTTTACTGCTCGGAACGTTAATGTAGCTGCTTGTCATACCCAATTGTGGAAATAGTGTTTGCTCAAGGGCTTGTGGAAAAGTTTTCCCTAAACTCTGCGCGGCAATCATACCGAGCAGCCCAATACTCGGATTGGCGTAATTTCTGTGGGTCCCCGCGGCAAATGACGGTTGCCAATGCTTAAGGTAATCCATTAACTCTGCGTTATTAGTGACCTTATCAGGAACTTGCATCGGCAAATCACCCGCTGTGTGGGTGGCTAAATTGATAAGACTAATCTTATCAAAATGGCTGCCTTTTAATGCTGGAACATAATCACTGGCCATATCTGTGAGTGTTAATTTACCTTCGCCCTGTGCATAGTTAGCCAGTGTTGCGGTAAAGGTTTTACTGATAGAGCCAATCTCGAACAGGGTATCTTCAGTCACACTTTGCCCAGAGTTTTTAGAACTGACGCCATATTGGTAAAAATACTGTTTACCTTCTATGGTGATGCCAATTACTGCACCGGGAATAGCATACTCGGCTATCAGTGGTTTAACTGCGGAATCTACAATTGACTGGATGTCTTTGGTATTAAGCGTTTGGGCCGTAGTGACAGTAGAAAATAGCGTAGCAGTGAGCAGTACGCCGCTTAATAACGGTATAGAAGTGAGCGGGGCTTTTGGGTGCATAATTGACCTTTCATTGAGACTGTATTTGTAGAGTCGATTTTCGCATGATATTAGGGCAATTCCACACTAAATTAAGTCATTACTGATATTTAGCTTCAATACTCCCCCAATAAGTAATTTAAACGTTAATTTAGTCGGTGTAGTGTTGCACGCTATTGCATACTAAGTGGTAACACAGATTAATACATTACAGTTGTTTTAAGTGCTCTTAAATTATCTCGCTGACGTTAGGCTGCAGATGAAATCATCAACCACTGATACCGGCCTTTTATCATGATAATGTATTGCGCGATTGCACCATTGATGGCCAAGGGATAAACTGCGCCACCGCGATAAAAAAGTGCTAACTGATGTGGTCGCGATCCTTAATAAGTTTGATAGAGAATTGGTTTTTATGGCTTTAGCCCCCCATGCAGTGCACCATTTATATCAGTACCGTAAGTCTATTTCGACTAAACCCTTTGGTGCCCGCGGTAAAAAACTGATCCGTTGTCCATTATGTCTCTTAGGTGAGCAGTTCTGTACCTGTGCGCTACGCCGTCAGTTAGATACTCACGCCAGTTTCCTGCTGATTATGTATAACGATGAGGTGTTAAAGCCGACTAATAGTGGACGACTCATTGCGGATCTTATTCCTGATACCCACGCCTATATTTGGTCACGTACAGAACCTGATGCTGAGTTGCTTGCTTTGCTGAATTCGCCGCAATATCAACCCTATTTAGTGTTTCCTGCCCAATATGCAGAGCAAGGGCAAACCGTACTGAACCAAGTGCCGATGTCGACATTGGCCGAAGGTAAACGACCGCTGCTAATCATGCTCGATGGCAGTTGGCGTGAAGCGATTAAAATGTTCCGTAAGAGTCCTTACTTACACTCACTGCCGTTGCTTTCCTTCGATCCCGACACGCTCGCGACCTATGCATTGCGTAAAGGTAGTCATGATTTTCAACTTGGCACCGCCGAGGTGGCATCATTGGCTTTAGGAGCGATTGGCGAAGCGGCTAATGGTAAAGCCTTAAGTACTTGGTTTGATTTGTTTGTTGAATCTTCCTTACTTGGCCGCAATCGCCGTTGCCGTGAGGACCTTCTGCCAATTACAGATTTTACCGATGCTTTTGAACTGGCTTTTGAACAAGCAAGTCGTAGTAAGAGTTAATCGATGTTGGATTTAATCAATTTTGAAAAAGGCTAGTTAACTATCTTCTTAAATAACAAATCCCCTACAGTGAGGGGATTTGTTATGTGTAGCAATTAACTTATAGGAACTTCATATTTAAGAAGATACCTCGCACAAGCATAATTGTTTATACCGCGACTTCTTTGCCATCTAACTTACGGATAACGACCGTAGCGGCGCGAGGGCGTAATGTCGTGCCCGCAGGCGTTTTTTCAGCGGCATTGGACGAATAAGGCCAATTACCGGGATGCTGAATGTTAGCAAAAACAGAAGTGTAATCAGGGCTAATAGCAAAACCCGTAACCTCACAGTCGTTTGGTCCAACGAAGAAACGCTTTAATTCCATTTGGTTATCAGCCGTTACGCCGAGCTGTTTCTCTTGGCCATCAACAAGCGTTGAAGGCACTATTGCTAGCATCTGATCGTTGGTTTCTTCTGCGACCTCCTTGGCTCCATTGTCGGTTTGAACCCACAAAATACCGCGTTGATCGAAGGCTAAACCGTCTGGGCTGGCAAATTGGTTAAGATCCGTTAAGCCTGATAAGTTTGTCTCTGCGTTACCATCACTTGGTGATCCGAATACGAAGATATCCCATGTAAATTCAGTATCTTTGTCACTTTCATCCCAACGAATAATATGGCCAAAGTGGTTTTTCAATCTTGGGTTCGCTGGATTGGTTTCAGTTCGTTTTGAGTTGTTGGTCAGGGTCAAATAAATTGAACCTGTGAAAGGATCGACAGCACACCATTCAGGGCGATCCATCGGTGTTGCACCAACAAGATCCGCTGCGCCTGCGGTGTTCAAAATAATCTCGGCTAAGCTAGCGAAAGTATTGCCTAGGGTTTTTCCGTCCGTAGTCTGGCTATCTAAGGTTAAAGGCAACCAAACACCACCACCGTTTGCATTAAACTTAGCTGCATATAAAGTACCTTCATTCATATACTTATCGCCAGTTTGTATGCGATTGCTGCTGTCAGCATCTTTTGCATCCCACGCCGCGGCCGAGACAAATTTATAGAGGTATTCGAATTGTGAATCGTGGCCAGAATAGAACACTACTGGCTTACCTTCGGTTAACTTGCCAAAGGTACAGCCTTCATGGCGGAAACGACCAAGCGCGGTACGTTTTACTGCGCGCGATGTTGGATTGAAAGGGTCAATTTCAACAATATAACCGTGACCATTCGCTTCATTACGATAGTCATCTTGAGCACTTGCACCTTTTGGCGTGACATCAAAACGCGCGAATTCATCGAGACGTTCCTCATCATGACCTGCAAGATCATCCCAGCCATAACGTGTGCTGGTTTTGCTGATCCCAATGCGATTTTGCTCCGCAGTTAACGTACCACGGTTTGCGAAATAGCCTGGCCAGTTTTCTTCACAGGTCAAATAAGTGCCCCAAGGCGTGTAACCATTGCCGCAGTTATTTAATGTACCGCGAGCCTGACTCCCGTCGGGAGAATAGCGGGTTTCGAGTAGAGAAGAGTAGGCGAGAGGACCGCTAATATCCATCACAGTCGCACCGGTGAATCGGCGGTTATGGTTATCATTACTAACCACTTCCCATTGATTACTAACCAGTTTTATACGTACAACCGATACGCCATGGGCGTTGATTTCTTTACGTACCTCATCGATAATCGTGCGCAAACCTGAAGTAGGATCAAAAGTTTGTCCTGCAGGATGTAATGCAACTTCATCAATGTATTCATGGTTAATGCAAAGTAAACCGTCATTACCCGAATCATTTAATGGAAAGAAATGCATGCCATCATGGTGCATACCGACTGAGTTCGCTTGGTCATCGGCAGTGTTACTACCATCGCTTTTCCATGGTGCTGCTTTTGCATTTAATGGCGTGCCCCATGGTGCAAGTACCTGCGCTGTATAGCCTTCTGGCACAACGACGGCATCTAAACGAGAACCCGCAACTGACGTAAAGTTTAGCTTGGCGGTACTTTTTGTCGGTGGCAAAGGTGTCACTGGATCAACAGGTTTTGTAACGGGTGTGTCATCTGATCCGCAAGCAGTTAAGCCTACACTGGCAAAAGCTGTCATAGCACTGAGGCCTAAACCACTTTTTACGAAGTTACGGCGAGATAAATGTTTATCCAACACTTGGTTAAATGGCTCGTTATTACTTTTATTATAAAGTGTAGGATCAAAGGTGGCCTTACTCATATATTACTCCGGCTAGTACGATGGATTAAATTTCGTGACTAAGGCTAAAGTATCAATATGACAATAAAGATGATTTTATATTACAATAATACTGCAGTGAGCAATAAACCCGATATGCTATAAAAATGTTAACCAGCAGTTTGCTATGGTCTAAGCTGCTGAGGTCAAAGTACCTCGATTAGGATTTTTATTCTGCTATGATGTCAAATCTTGTGTCACAGATAAAAATATATAATGTGAAGTTATTGCTTTAATTATTTTTAAATATAAAACTTGGAAATAATTTAAATATAAATTACTGAATATCATCTTTATTCATAAACATGACAGATTTATATTTAACATTAAAATTGCTATTTTATTTTAGGTAAAAGACTAACTGATTCTTACCGAGTCATGATCTAGTTTAGTCTTTTGGGTTTTAGTCTCTTGGTTTTAAATAATGGCGGAGTGATCGAGGATCTGTATGGCCAGTTCTGGCCATAATGTATAAATGATCTTTATCATTTTCATGGAGTTGAGTGACACAACCACTACGCAAACTGTGGGCACCATAAAACTTTGCAGGTAGGCCCGCTTTTGTGCAATATTTTTTAATGATGCGATAAATATCGTCTCCCGTGAGAAAACCACTATTTTTATGTAAACTTGAATTAGCTTCAGAGTGATGTTCTACTATTTGATAAGGGCGTAAATATTTCCCATCACGGGAAAGCGATCTAAATAAATGTCCATCCTCTATATTGGCGAGTGATAACCAATTTTTTACCGCGTTAAGTGCTGCAAAAGGTTCATGATCCGGCAGGTCTTTCCATTCCCGTTGACCTTGCTGATTACTCTTCGAATAAGGTAGGCGCACTTTTAGCTTATTGCGTAAAAAACTGACATATTGAACTTTTATATCTGCAAGTTCAGAACGGCGAAACCCACCTTGTAATCCTAACTGAATAATGGCTTTGTCTCTTGCTCGGGTTAATGGCTGCACTTGTTCATCGATAGCTTGAATGAGCATTTCCACTTCATCATACATAATCGGTTGTTGATCATAATCACTCACATGGCGAGATTGATTTCTGCTTAAACCGCGCATCACTCTGATCACCAGTGGGTGCTCGGTAGGTGAGTGGAATCCCGCTTGAATATGGTGGTAGCGTATCGCCGCGAGTCGAGTCGTTAATGTCTGTTTAGAAAGTTGTACTCCAGTACTCTCTTGGATCAATTCTTTCTGATGACCAATAAATGAAATCACGCTACGGGGATCTGCGGGAAGGGCCTGCAGTTGGTGTTCGGCACAATAACGGCTAAATAGACTAAAGCTCGTATTATAAACACGGCGGGTGTTGGCTGAAATTTCATATTCAGTTTCTTCGGCAGCACTTAAATAATCACTTCGAACAGATTGTGGCAGGAAAGTCTCTTCAAAAAAACGTGGCTGTTCAGCATGGTTATTATTGTGATGTTCTGATCCAGTCACTCTTTCATTCGATACATTGGTGTTATTTTGAGCGTTATTATTTGTCCGGATCATTTTAGACATGCCGTTGAAGTCACCTGATATCGAATTAAGAAGGCGTAATTATACGCAAATCACGTCTACATCTACCAGTGATAATCGTCATTATCACTGGTAGAGTGCTTATTTGTTCAAATAAACTTCTGTTATCGGAATAGGGCGCATTAAATAGCATTTAGTTGGTTTTTTTAGTTTAAAAAATAGCCAAGATAAAGCCGTTTGAACAATGGCGATTAAGTATGCGGATATAGAATTAAAAGCAAAAATAGTATGAAATTTGTACTTTCTATATGCGGTGGTTTCGTACTTGGTTAGCCAAAGAATCACAACTTTAAAGAATGGTTTAACCATTTTTTTGACTTTGTTGAATGGAATGCCACTAAACTAGGCTTGTCTATTGGATGAAATTTAAGCTAATAAGTACAACAGCTTACTAGGTATTTGACCTGATACGAGTTGAGTTATTCTTCCTAAAGTAAAAGGAAGCACAAGGAATCGATATCACACACAAAAAATGGTTGAACCATATATTAATACTTATCGATTTGTACTAGCATAAGGACAGATTTATTTCATCTGCATTAGACGCATGCTTAGCTAAAGAAACGTATTTATGGAACCGCAAGCCTGGATATATCAACAAGACAAACCAACAGCAGGGAGAAAATTATTATTGCTTGAGGAAGCAGAATTAATTTTTGCCTTACCCTTAATTTATCGCCTTATCAATCCTGAAGCTGTGGCATCTAAACCGGATTGGTTTTGTGACGCTGAGTTACAAACGGTTTTCTATACTAAGTTGGTGACACAACTAAATGAATTGGTCCGATTACGCAAAAAGGCACAGCGGATCGACAACGAGCTTACTAATGTAAACAAAATGCTTAATCAGTATTTTACTGATTTTGGCTGGCGTATGGTTCGTAAAGAATTATCTCAAATAAAAAAACGGCAAAAAAAGTCTCATATTGAGCTGAGTAGGGATATTATTTTGAGGTTAAAACGTTATATGGAAACTCAAAAGTTAGACAGTTTTGACCAAGCCATTGATACCCTATTGTCAGAGCATAATGAAAATATTTCGCTTAATGTTTTACAACATACTGATGAGGATGTTGTAGACGACATTGTTGATGAATAGAACAAAATAACCGCGGATCTATGTTTTGAAGAATATGATTTTAAAGTTGTTCTATTGCCTAAAATGGATTATCTAATAAGGGTAAGTTAGCCGTGACTTATCTGTGCAGACACGTAAAATTACTGTTAAGATCTTATGTTTACGACTAGATAACGCGAGGCATTAGAGATGAGTTTAAGTATTGCAAACGATAGGAAAATTGCGGTTTTATGCCGAATTGAACCTGGCTGTCTCGGACCTGATGGCGTAGATCATATTGAGGCTTTTTGTGCTTTAGCCCAGAAAGCGATGCAACATTTTGACGTCGATGTCGGCACTTGGGTGTTGATCCCAAGATATGATAAAACCTTAGAAGAGATGCAATATAGTCTTGCAAATAAGTTGCTTTCGCGTGAGCAGGCAACTAAATATTTAGTTTCTATAGGGCGTGACATTGATGGTTTTGAAGAAAGATTTCAGGACAAACTGACGTCGCTGATCAACCTATATCTTGCTAGAAAACCTTAAATGCTCTATTTATCGGAGATGTATTTTTTGCTGAGATTCATCTGACTTCTTGTTTTTTCATAGGAGATATCGGATTTGTATTTTTACAAATCGGTTTTATTTTCATATTTAATTTCTGACTAAAAAAGTAAATTAATCCTATATTAATCATTGTTTTGTAACCAAATTCGAACCTATAATTACGCTCCTGATGAGCAGTTAAGTTGGCTTGAAAACTCAGTTGTTGCTAATTAACTCCGTAAAGTACGTCAAAATTTGCTAGACTAGTCGACTCACTTAATGCTGAATCTTTTTCTTGCGGTATGCCCGAATTTTGTGGGTGGTAAGGATAAGTGTAAAGGACGGTTGATGTTCAATCCCATTCCGGAAACCAATCCATACGTTAGTTTGTTGCAGCAGGATTTCGGTTTTTCTGAATACCGTCCTGGTCAAGCGCAAACGATAACACAACTGTTAGCAGGGAAGTCGAGTTTAGCGATTTTTCCGACAGGTTCCGGTAAATCCCTTTGTTATCAATTTACAGCATTGCAGTTACCCCATTTGAGTTTAGTGATTTCGCCTTTACTCGCCTTGATGAAAGATCAGCTGGAGTTTTTACAATCTAAGGGAATTCATGCGGCCAGCATAGATTCAACCTTAAGCGCCGAGCAGAGTCAGCAAGTGATGGCAGATGCGCGCTCTGGCAAGCTGAAAATCTTGATGGTGTCGGTGGAACGTTTCAAAAATGAACGTTTTCGGCAATTTATTCAATCGGTTCCGCTGTCCATGCTGGTCGTCGATGAGGCGCATTGTATTTCAGAGTGGGGCCATAATTTTCGGCCCGATTATCTTAAATTGCCCGACTATCGGCGTGAGCTTGAGATCCCATTGGTACTGTTATTGACGGCCACAGCAACACGTAAAGTGAAACTGGATATGGCCAAGCGCTTTGATATTGCGCCTGAACACATAGTGCAAACGGGATTTTATCGACCCAATTTAGATTTGACTGTTCTGCCTGTATCAACGCAAGAGAAGAATGCCTTACTGGTTCAGCAGATTGCATCTTTCTTAGGTGCCGGCATTGTGTATGTAACTTTGCAGCAAACCGCCGAAACGGTCGCACGACTTTTGAGCCAACAAGGTATAGTCGCCAGTGCCTATCATGCTGGATTTGAAGATGAAAAACGTCAACAAATTCAAAATGATTTTATGCAGGATAAGCTGCAAGTGGTAGTGGCAACCATCGCTTTTGGCATGGGAATCGATAAGAGCAATATTCGTTTTGTGATCCACTACGATTTGCCTAAATCCATTGAAAACTACAGCCAAGAAATCGGCAGAGAAGGGCGTGATGGTGCGTTATCCCATTGTGTCACCTTGGCCAATCTTGACGGGCTCAATACCGTTGAGAATTTTGTGTATGGCGATACGCCGGAGCGAGAAGGTATAACACAAGTCATTGAGGCTATTCGACTTGAACAAGATTCCGGTCAGTGGGAATGTCAGCTCAATGGCGTGTCGACGGCGAGTAATATTCGCCAGTTACCGTTAAAAACGTTACTTGTGCAGCTAGAAATTTTAGGTGTGGTTAAGCCGTTATTCGCTTACTACGCTGACGTTAATTACAAGTTTTTGGTCGACAAACAGACCATTCTGAGCCGATTTAATCCCGAGCGGCAGGCGTTTTTGACGCAGATTTTTAATCATACGCAGATGAAGAAAATATGGGGCGCGTTAGATTTTGATGCCTTGTACAGTGCGACGGGTCATGAGCGCCGCCGCGTGTTAGCCGCGCTGGAATATTTAGCTGAACATCAGTTGATTGAATTAGAAACCAAACGAATTACTGATGTGTATCGGGTGGATGTTGCCGCATTAGCGCGTCCCGAACTCATCGATGAGCTGTACCATTATTTTATTGATAAAGAGCAGAAAGAAATTGCGCGAATCGCGCAGTTAGTCCGCTTTTTTGAACTTGAGACGTGTTTAAGCCACAATTTATCCCGATATTTTGATGATAATGAAACACCGGTTACATGCGGTCATTGCAGTGTTTGCCGCGGCAGTATTGCTAAGTTGAGTTATTCGACGGAACCGACGTGGCCGACAGAACTACAGATATTGGCTGATTTGCGAGAGTTGAAACATCATTTAACGGCTAAGGGCATTGATACTTTGTCACTTGATACCTATTGTCGTTGCCTCGCTGGTATGTCGGTGCCTTTGGTGAGTCGGTTCCAAGTGCGTAAGTTAAGTGGCTTCGGGCGCTGTGAAAAATTGAGATATGCTGAAATTAAACAGAAAGTTGAGTCACTGTTGTCGCAACTAGATGATAAAAGAGTTGAACATGAATAAGGCCGTAAAAAAGATGTTAGCCACCCATGAACATTTGGTTCACTCTGAAGGTGTGACTGTGGTTTCGCATATGCAAAGGGAAAAGGCGGAGTGGATACAGCATACTGTTATGATTGAAGATTGTGACGTGCCGTTTAAATTTAGACGGGTTAAAAAGTATCGTAATCTGCAAGGGCAAAAGATCAATGTCATCTATTACCCAGAGACAGAAACTGTGGCAGGTTTTGAAATAGAAATTATGCAAGTTGTTAGAATCAAACGATTCTAGTTAATGCGTTTCGAGTCTTTGCTTTTATCAATCAGCAAAGACTCGAAGCGCATTTGATTGATGACGCAAGAGTTAAATTCGGCTATTTACTTGGAATATTGATAGGTTGAATCTACTTTCCAAGTTCTGAAACGCAGTTCAGCGCCTTCTGGTAGATAAAACACCTTAGGCAAGCGACTGTCGTAGCGCATTTTTAGTTCACCCGGAATACGTACAAAAGCTTCTTTCTTCGCTAGTTCGAAACAGGCCATCATAGTGCTCGGGCCTTCAGCGATTTCATCGACTTGATAGTAGTTATAACCCCAACCTTGAACTGTCAGTTCCTTCAATTCCCCGTTTAATCCATGCTTATTGCAATCAACCATTTGAGTCTGACCAATTTGGATTTCGACCATGTAGTCATCTTCGTTTTCTAATTTAGGTAAGCTTAAAATGTGCTGCACCATACCTGCTGCCGGAGCAGGGAACATCTTAGTGGCTTCCTGTGCGCTGTAATCCTTTGGATCGAAACGTTGAATACTGATCATAGGCGCATCTAATCCTGTTGGGTGTGGTGGGCTCACCGCCGCGGCATTGAATGACAATAGTGCAAATGCAAGGGGAACAGCGCTAACGCTAAATAAGGTCTTCAATTTCATTTTATTTCTCCTAATCGAACTGAATTGATGTCGATAAATTTGTCTGTGTTCTGCTCCCTATAAACGCAGCAGAGGTACAAAAGGGTTAAATTATTCAATAAAAAATCGATTTTTTACCCAAATAATTTTTATCAATCTGAATAATAAGGGTTAATTACACTTTCCAACGACTTATTTTGTTAAGTTCGCAGCTATTTCAATTCTTTGCTATGGCTGTTTTATGACTCATATCATGCGAAAAATATACGAAACAGCCTAGATAAAAACCTTAAAACTTGGATTTCAACTTGCACTGAAAAGCCACCGCTGTGTCTGTCTATAACTGCATAAGGCTGTAATAAAGCCAATCTAACTCAGCTATGTGAGCTGTTTTTACTCATAAATCAAGCGCTAATCCATTAAACCTTGCCTGATATTCTTTGCCTAGTCTAGCTGCCGATCTTAATTCACATATCAGTGTCTCGACTGATGGCTGGAGAGCAGATGCATTATGGGGATCAAATACACGTTTAAAAGTTTGAAAACAGTATATCTTGATAAATAGTTAATTTGATCTTCATATATTTTGATTTTCAAACTATAATTCAAGCGACGAGTTTTTCACCATTAATAGCGATAGAAATGGAGCAGGGGCCATACAATGAAATCAATGACAGCCGAGCAAGCGACAGGGCATCAAGCTACTACGGGAAGCCGCCAAGGGCACTCACTCGCCCAGTGGCAGCACGCCCATGAGTTTTCCAGTCAGAACCGCGATGGCGAGAAGAACACTCGCTATGTACTGTATTTAACCGTGATCACTATGGTGGCTGAAATTGCTGCCGGAACCATTTACGGTTCTATGGCACTGCTCGCCGACGGTTGGCACATGGGAACCCATGCCGCGGCCTTTATGATCACGTTATTCGCCTATTCCTATGCCCGTAAACATGCTAACGATCCTGCTTTTGCCTTTGGCACAGGTAAGGTGAGTGTGCTTGGCGGTTATACCAGCGCAATAGCGCTAGGACTTGTGGCACTGGTGATGTTGATTGAATCGGGAATGCGACTGATTAATCCTGAGCAAATCCATTTTAACGAAGCTATATTTGTGGCTGTCATAGGTTTGAGCGTGAATGTGCTGAGTGTATTTTTACTCAAAGATCACCATACCCACGACCATGGGCATCATAACGGGCACGCTCATGGTCACGATCATGGACATCAAGATGATCATGAAGACGAGCATACTCATCACAGCTGCGAAGCACACTCCCATGACGTTCACGTCCATACGGCTCATTCACATGGTGTGGATTCACATACACATGATGACTCACATGCACACGTTGAAAGTCATCAAAATCATAGCCATTGCCATCATAAACAGGAGCACCATGCTGCTGAGCATGAGAGTCAGAAGGCACACGGTGGTCATGATCACAACCTACGCGCCGCCTATTTTCACGTATTAGCCGATGCGTTAACGTCAGTGCTCGCCATTGCGGCCTTGTTGTTTGGTAAATACATGGGACTGACTTGGCTCGATCCGGTTATGGGTATCGTGGGTGCTGTGATTATTAGCCGTTGGTCATGGGGACTCATTCAGCAAACGAGCCCTATCTTACTTGACGGTGGTGTTAAAGCGTCATTGCAGCGTAAGGTCGTGGAAACTCTTGAGGCCGTACCGGATCATCAAGTGGCCGATTTACATCTTTGGCGAGTGAGTGCCGATCACCATGCTATTATGGTGTCTATCGTGTCCCATTCACCGAAAGATGTCAGTTATTTTAATCAGTTACTGTCACAATTTCCTGAATTGGCTCATATCACTATTGAACTCCATACTTGTCGTCAGCGCGAGTGTATGGCTAAGGAAGCCTAAATGACTGTTGAACATCATCATTCATCAAACCTGAATTCAACGACTGCTCATTCAACGACTGCTCATTCAACGGCCGCACATTCAACAGATCATGCATTAAATCATGTGATTATTGAATTTTACGAAAAGCTGTCGTCTTGGGAACACGCCATTGTACGTGACAAAGGTTTTAGCCTATCGCAGGTGCACACCATTGAGTTACTTGGCGTGCACGGCGCTATGAGGATGAAAGAACTGGCGGATAAAATTGGTGTCACAACGGGCACACTAACGGTTCAAATCGACAAAATGGTAGAAGCTGAGTGGGTTGTACGTCGTCCCCATGAAACCGATCGTCGTTCGATTCTGGTGGAGTTAACCGAAAAGGGCCAAACTTTGTTCCTTGAACATGATGCATTACATCTACAACTCACCACAGATCTCACCGCTAAAATGAGCAGTGAAGAACGTATCGTGCTGCTCAATTTGTTGTCTCGCATGAATAACGAGTTTTAATTTACCCTATTTCATCCACTAAAAAGCGTCCCTCGTGGACGCTTTTTTATAGCATGACATCTTTAAAAACGCGATTCATTCTAGATTAATCATCAGCTATTACAGTATCTTACCTTTTGTTACATTCTTGTTGGATTAATAGTTGAACTGGATATTAATTAAGGTAATGTAAGGGCAGATCTCAAGATGGACTTTGTTTAAAAGGAATAGAATGAATAATAAATTACTGCCTTTGTGCATTGCAGGAGTGCTCGGTATGAGCGGTCAACTTCACGCAGAAGAAGATAAATACATTTGGTTAGAAGATGTTGAAGGCGCTAAGCCTATGGAATGGGTGAAAACCCAAAATGCTGCATCTGCCGCCGAAATTAAAGCGTTTAAAGGTTTTGATACCTTAGTGGCGAACAGTCTCGCCATCCTGAACGATAAAGAACGCATTCCCTACGCGACCCACATTGGCGACAAGTTATACAACTTTTGGAAGGATGACACCCATGTGCGCGGTATTTACCGCCGCACTACCATGGAAGAATATGCTAAACCCGATCCCAAATGGGAAACCGTGCTTGATATCGATGCCCTAGGTAAAGCTGAATCCGTCAATTGGGTATTTAAGGATATTAGCTGTCAGTATCCCGAAAATGAGCGCTGTTTTGTCTCACTTTCCCGCGGCGGTGCCGATGCGGTGGAAGTGCGAGAATTTAATTTAAACACTAAATCCTTTGTTGCCACCAAAGATAAGCCATTCTTTTTGAAAGAAGCCAAATCAAGTCTGAGCTGGATAGATAAAGACCACGCCTTTGTTGGCACTGATTTTGGTGATGGTCAAAGTATGACTGACTCAGGTTATCCACGGGAAGTGAAACTCTGGCAACGTGGTACAGCACTCGAGCAAGCGAAACCGATTTTCACTGGTGACAAAACCTCAGTCGCAGTATCAGGCTGGGTTTTATTCGATGATAAAACGCCGCTGAGTTTAGTCACTGAGGCACATACTTTTTATACCGCCAGCCAATATGTCTATCAAGATGGCAAACTCATAGGGTTGCCATTACCTCAAGATGCTGAGATTAAAGGTTATTTTAAAGGTAAGTTATTTATTGAGTTAAAGAGCGATTTAACCAACAAAGACGGTAACTTTAAGCAAGGCGCGGTCGTGTATGCCGATGTGGCGGATCTTATCGCCCAAAAAGCCAAATTCAGTTTATTTGTGAGCCCGACTCAGACCGCATCGATAGCGCAGCTCAGTTTTAGTAAGAGTGCGATTTTCGTGAATTGGCTCGATAACGTGAAAAGCAAATTAGTGCGGTATGAGCAAGACGAAAAGGGCGCTTGGCAAAGCACCCAAGTCCCATTCGAAGCGAATGGCGCCCTGACGGTAATGGACGTTGAGCAAGACAGTGATGATTTTTTCGTGAATTACACCAGTTTTCTTGAGCCTTCAAGCCTCTATACGGTTAATACAAAAACCTTAAATCCGAAGAAAATTAAAGGTATGCCGCAACAGTTTGCTGCGGATAAGTTTAAAACTGAGCAATACTTTGCGACGTCTAAAGATGGCACTAAAGTACCGTACTTTGTGGTGATGGCTAAGGATCTTAAGTTAGATGGCACTAATCCTACGCTACTTTATGGCTATGGTGGGTTTGAAGTCTCACTGCGTCCATCCTATTCGGCCACCATTGGTAAGAACTGGTTAGAGCAGGGCGGCGTCTATGTGTTATCTAACATTCGTGGCGGTGGCGAATATGGCCCAGCTTGGCATCAAGCGGCGTTAAAGCAAAATCGACATAAAGCCTATGAGGATTTCGAGGCAATAGCGGAGGATTTGATTGCCCGTAAAATCACGTCAAGTAAACATTTAGGCATCCAAGGTGGCAGTAACGGTGGCCTGTTAATGGGGGCGGCATTTACCCGCAGGCCGGATCTGTACAACGCTGTCGTGTGCCAAGTGCCTTTACTTGACATGTTTAGATTCAATAAGTTACTCGCCGGTGCCAGCTGGATGGGCGAATACGGTAATCCGGATATTCCTGAGGAATGGGCTTACATTAAAACGTACTCTCCATACCATAATCTGCATAAAGACGTGCATTATCCAAAGGTCTTTTTCACCACATCGACCCGTGATGATAGGGTTCACCCAGGTCACGCCCGTAAGATGGTTGCTAAGATGAAAGACATGGGAATCGATGTCTTATACTACGAAAATATTGAAGGTGGCCACGCCGGCGCTGCAGATAATAATCAAGCCGCGGAACTTAATTCAATGGCGTTTGCCTACTTATTACAGCAATTAAGATAATTACCGCTGGGTTAGCATGAATTGTTAACTCTTCACTGGTAAAACCGAGCAAGACCCTAATAGGTTGGGGAGCAGAAAACGGTCGAACTTATTGAGGTTCGGCCGTTTTTTTAAGTTTATTATTTAATGTTAACAATACCCACAGATAATTTGAGCCATTGCCGAGAGCTTGCTACTATTGCGAAAAAATTTCACTGTCAAAGGCTAAGACTACCTTAAGAATACTAAGTTATTCTCGACAAACAACTAATTTGAGTGAGAGCTATCAGTGTTAGCAAGATTTAAGACTCTATCGGTGAATCGATTCACTTTTATCACAGCGTTATTTTACGTCTGTATTTTCAATATCCCATTGTTTGGCATCATTAAGAAAGGCATTGAAAAACAACCTGATGTCGATCCTATCTTCATCGCTACAGTGCCGTTGTTTTTAACCTTTGCACTCAGTTTTGTATTTTCCTTATTTACGGTGAAGTATCTCGTTAAACCGTTTTTCATCTTACTCACCTTGTTATCATCGAGTGTGTTCTTCGCTGCCTACCAATACAATGTCGTCTTCGATTACGGCATGATAGAAAACACTTTTCAAACCAATCATGCCGAAGCGTTCATGTATGTGAATTTCGCTTCAATAATGAATATGTTACTGACTGGGATTTTACCCGCGTACCTTATCTTTAAAGCGGATATTCAGTACAAACCTTTCCTAAAAGAACTACTGCATAAAGTGCTTTTTATGCTAGCGATGTTGGCAGGACTGGGCATTATTGCTTTCTTCTATTTTCAAGATTACGCGGCCTTTGGCCGTAACAACGACGAGCTCAAACGTTATATCGTGCCGACGTATTTTATCGGTGCTGTGTCTAAGTACATCAATGTGCAGTACTTGCAAACGCCAATGGAATATCAGCAACTTGGCCTCGATGCAAAAAATGTCAGTGCCAACTCAAATGGTAAACCGAATTTATTAGTCCTAGTCGTGGGGGAAACCGCGCGTTCAATGAGTTATCAGTATTATGGCTACGACAAGCCAACCAACGCCCATACCCAAGACCAAGGATTAATAGTCTTTAAAGATACCCATTCATGTGGCACAGCAACGGCGGTATCTTTGCCTTGCATGTTTTCTCGCATGGGACGGGAAGATTACGATTCACGCCGTGCCTATGCTCAAGACACCGCCGTTGATGTGTTGGATCATGGTGGTATTAAAGTGCAGTGGTTTGACAATGATTCTGGCTGTAAAGGGGTGTGTGACCAAGTTGAAAACATAACCATTGATTTGAACAGTGATCCTCAGTTGTGCACTGGCCAATATTGTTTCGACCAAGTGTTACTGAACAAATTAGATGAAGCCTTAGCCAACGCAGAACGCAAAACGCAAAGATACTGTGATTGTATTGCATGTCATTGGTAGCCATGGCCCGACTTATTTCTTACGTTATCCAGCAGAACACCGTAAGTTCACACCGGATTGTCAGCGCAGTGATATACAAAACTGCAGTGAAGATGAGCTGATGAATACCTATGACAATAGTATTTTGTACACTGACTATATTATTAGCGAAGTGGTTAAAAAGTTAGAAAACCAACAAGATAAATTTGATCCAGCCATGTTGTATCTGAGCGATCATGGCGAGTCTTTAGGCGAAAAAGGCATGTATTTACATGGCGCGCCTTACAGTATCGCACCGATTGAGCAGACGAGCATTCCTATGCTTGCTTGGGTGTCAAAAGATTTTAGTAAAGATAATCAATTGGATATGGATTGTTTGGCTGAGCATGCGGCGAAAGGTGGTTTCTCCCATGACAATTTATTCGATAGTCTATTGGGACTAATGAATATCAAAACTGAGGTATATCAGCCTGAATTAGATATCTTTGCTCGCTGCCGCGGTTAATTGTGGACTTAATTGTCGCGAGGTTTAGCTCGTTCTAGTTGGTTCGGTACCGTGATGAGGAAGAGGATGGCAACATCCTCTTTTCTTTTGCTCCCTGTCATAATAATTGATTTCTCCCATATCCAAATCGAACCAGTTGAGTTAACTTAATATATACAAAAACATAACAAATTTATGGTTCGCGATTTATGTCTTCTACTGCAGAAAATAAAGAACTTGATTCTGCCGCGCAAATTTTGCGTTTGGCCGTGCCGCAAATGTCTGCCCTCGATATTCCTGTTACTCCTGAAAATTACACTGTTTGGTATGAATATTTTGCAGGTACAAATCTCGATTTAAATCGCGCGATTGATGGTTTTTTGGCGAATTCTGTCTCTTTTACCAAGGAAGTTAATACCAGTCTTTATAAAACCTTTATCCAAGAACAGTCACCAGAAGTAATTGAAAATGTTCAGATTGAAACACAAATCTTGATCAATAGCCTGCTGAATAAAATCAGCCAGTTGAGTCAAGGAACCGCGGCATTTTCTGGCTCATTAGCCGAGTTTGGTTTGCGATTACAGACTAATCCCGATATCAATACCTTGAACGAGCTGGTTGATGGTGTGGTCGATGAGATGCAGATGCTACTTATCAACAACCGTGAGATGGAGCAAAGTCTGTGTACCATGGGTCAAGAAGTACAAAATCTTAAATCTGAAATGGAAAATCTTAGCCTCGCAGCGATGACAGACCAATTAACGTCTCTGCATAATCGCCGCGCCTATGAATTGAGTATTCAGGATCAAATCTACCGTTCACAAGATCACCAGACCCGCTGTAGTCTCTTACTGATTGATATCGATAATTTTAAAGCCTTTAACGACACCTATGGTCATTTAACGGGTGATAAAGTATTGGCCTATGTCGCATTAGCCTTAAAGCAATGTGTGCGTGGGGATGACTTTGTTGCGCGTTATGGCGGTGAAGAATTTGTGGTGGTGCTACCTAACACCCATTTTCACGACGCATTGCAAGTGGCTGAAAATCTGCGTGAACGTATTTCTGAGCGACGCTTAACGGTAGGGAAAGACAAAAAGCTTTCCCTTGGCGCGATTACTGTCTCGATTGGGATGGCCTCATTGCAACAGGGGGATGATGCTGAAACGCTGTTTAGTCGCGCCGATAAAGCACTGTACCAAGCTAAGTCCGAAGGCCGTAACTGTGTTAGAGGCTGAGTATGTGATGCGAGTGTCGATGTTTCAAGGCGTTAAGTATTAGCTCGGTCGCTATTTCGTTAAATAATCATTTACTTAGGATAACAAAATGCCGCAATGATTTGCGGCGTTTTTGTTCGTCTGGATAGGTGCTATTGATCACTGGGCGGTTTTAAATCCATGTGCATTTTGATCAAATGCTCCTCCATATCGAAGGTCACTTTAAAACCGAGACTCTTGGCAAGACTGGCCATATTGCGATTCTCAAACATGGTAAAGCCGGTGAGCACGGGCGTGTCGTTGGCCTGATAATATTTGATCAATTTTTCGAGTAACAATTTGCCTAACCCTATACCTTGATGATCGCCACGCACCGCCATGGCAAACTCGGCCTCGGTATTATCAGGGTCAATAGATGCACGCACGGCACCTAAGGTGATGTCATCGCCATCGGGTCCCTTAGCTGTGGCGATAAAGGCCATCTCACGGGCGTAATCGATTTGAGTTAATACCGCCATTTCTTCATGGGTCATTTTCGAGCGCACCCCAAAATAGCGTTTGTATCTGTCTTCATCGGATAGCGAATTATCGAAGGCCAAATGTTTAGGTTCATCTTCGGGCAAAATCGGCCTTAGCATTACCTTAAGGCCATTTTTTAGCTCGGCGAATTCTTCTAATTCCTTCGGATAGGGCATGATGGCCATCCGCGATGAACTGTCGGCATTGGCATCATGCAAACGGATATTCACATCGAGCAGAGTGATGTTTTCACCCGCGGCCAGTACTGGGTTTAAATCTAACGAGGCGATTTCAGGGCAATCGATAATAATATGGGATATTTGCGTTAACATCACGCACAGGGCATTCATGTCTAGACCCAGTGGTAAATGTCTGTCCTTTAACTTATGGGTCTTTAACGCTTGGATCACCATATAACGCGCCAGTGCCATATTCAGGGGTGGCAGGGCAACGGCAGCATCATTGGTGGGGTCCCATTCTGAGCCACCTTCGCCAAGGCAAATCGCCGGACCAAAGACGGGGTCGCTTATCACGGCCACGCGGATTTCTTGCGCGCCAGCGGTCAACGCCATTTTCTGCACTATCATGCCTTCAATAATGGCTTCGGGATTGGCTTGATGCACCCTCTGGGTAATCGCATTCGCGGCGTGGCGGATATCTTCAGCCGAGGTTAAATTGAGCATCACTCCGTGCACATCGGACTTATGCAAGATGTTAGGGGATTGCACTTTTAACGCTAAGGGATAGCCCGCTTCATTCGCAATGGCCACCGCTTCATCGGCATCTTTCACAAACCAAGTGTCTATGGTGTTAAGCCCATAAGCCCGCAAAATAGGGCTGGCCTCATGGGTTTCCAGTACCGATTTTCCTTTAGCTTGAGCCGCTTGTAGTAATTTGCGCGCCGTGAGGCTATCTGTCGGAATATTGTCGGGGATCGATTGCGGCACTTCTTGCAGCAGTTTTTGGTTACGACGGTATTCAACCATGTGCATAAAGGCACCCACAGCACCTTCGGGTGTACGGTAGGTGGATATACCGCCCTTAGTGAAGCGTTTTCGTGCCTGATAAGCCGAGTCTTCACCGCTCCAGTTCGTCAAAATATTGAGGCGATTCTTTTTGGGATGCGCGTGGATCACACTCACCAAAGCATCAGCTATCTCAACACTTTCACCGAGTGCTGAAGGGGAGTGCAAGACCAAAATAGCGTCAAGTTCATTGGAATCCATCAAGATAGTCAAAGCTTTAGCATATCGTGATGCGTTCGCATCACCAATGATATCGATGGGGTTTTGCCTTGACCAAGTATTAGGTAACACGGCTTCTAATTTGGCTATTGTGTCTTCTGATAACTCCGCCAGTTTACCGCCGCGCATAATGAGTTCATCTACCGCTAATACGGCAGGACCGCCACCATTACTGATAATCCCTAAGCGCTCACCTTGCAGCGGATTGGAATGCGCTAAACTTTCAACCGCGGCAAACAGTTCAATTAAATCGTTAACCCGCAACATACCTGCACGGCGAAACGCCGCTTCATACACTGCATCGTTACCGCCAACACCGCCCGTATGTAATTTTGCGGCGCGGGCACCTTCGGCGCTGCGACCCGATTTAATCACTAGAATTGGTTTATTGCGTGAAGCGGCTCGAGCAGCCGAGAGGAAATGGCGCTTCTCATTCACTGAGTCGATATAAAGCATGATGGCGCTGGTGCGGCTATCGCGGCCGAGGTAATCGAGCAGTTCGTCAAAGTTAATGTCGGTGGCATCACCGAGGGAGATAAAGGAGGAAAAGCCAATACCTTTGTTATTGGCCCAATCGAGTACCGTTGTACAAATGGCGGCCGATTGAGACACAAAGGCTATTTTGCCCGGTAGGGCGCTGGCGTGGGCTAAGCTGGCATTTAATCCCAATGGGGGTAATAGCATTCCTAAGCTATTTGGCCCCAGAATGCGCATCCCGTAACGCTTAGCATTTTGCATGGCAAGGTCGAGCAGGCTCACGCCATCTTCGTTAAATTCCTGTGCCATTCCCGCTGCCATAATAATGGCCACCTTACAGCCAAATTGCGCAAGGGTTTCAACGATGGCGGGCACACGGCAAGCGCGGGTACAAATAACCGCTAAATCGGGTTTGATGGGTAAGGCTTCAATATTGGGATAGGCGAGCACGCCCATCACTGCCCGATACTTAGGGGTGACTGGCATGATAGGCCCCGAAAAACCACTCGATAGTAGGTTTTTCATCAGCACATTACCCGCGCGTTTCTCGGTATTCGAAGCGCCGATAATGGCAACGGAAGTCGGTTTAAATAAGGAGTTTAATGTACGTTGACTCATAAGCGATTCCATCCCAATCCATGACGCTTCCAGTGTAACCTAGGGTATGAGGACTGCACAGTTAAGTTTCAGGTTCCATTAGGGCAAGTTTATTAGCAAATCATGAATTTACGCCAATTTACTGAGAATTAGCGCTCAATGATGGGGATTTCTATCGCGATAACTGCATTTTCCGCATTGCGACACGTAACAATGTGAATAATTTCACTTTCGTGTTTGAAAATCACCCAATATGAAACTACTTTTTAATCACTGTACAATTATTGTGAAGTCCATATGACATACAAGGATGGGGTCGTTGCGGTGCTCGCGGCAGGCGTTGGATATGCGCTGAGTTTGATAACATTGTGGGCTATTGGTCCGGTTATTTCTGTATTGATTATGTTGCTGTGGCAATTTTATCAGCACCAGCAAATGCAGTCAGTTCAACAGCATGATGATAAGTCCTTCAATAACCAACTTGCCGCAGATTGGCAAGCCCATATCAGTCTGTACCAAGAGTCAATCACGACGCTTAACGGCTGCGAGGCTAATATTGACAGTGTGCTAGCGGTGCAAGGTGACGCAGTCAATTTGCTCGGTGAGTCATTCGATGGTTTAGGGCGGTTAATGACGGAGCAGACAGGATTTATTTCAGATCTCGTTAAGAGCACTGATGATGCTGAGTTATTCCATTCAGATCAAATGAAGCAATTTGCCAACAATACCTCAATGACGTTAGAGCGCTTTATTCAATCCACCATAGAAATGTCGGCATCAACTATGGAATTGTTGGAAAAAGTGAATCTCATCTACGAGTCTATGCCTCAAGCAATGAAAGCCTTGCAAGACATAGATCAAATCTCGTCCCAGACTAATTTGCTCGCTTTAAATGCGGCAATTGAAGCGGCGCGGGCGGGTGATGCGGGTAGAGGCTTTGCCGTTGTGGCAGATGAAGTGCGCGCTTTATCCACTCGTAGCGCAGGTTTTAGTGAAAGCATACAAAAACAGCTTAAATCAATTCAAATTCAGATTGAACAATTAACCGTACACGTGAGTAAAGTCGCCGCTCAAGATATGACTTATATTATTGATGCAAAAAAGGATATAGATACTGCACTAAGGCAGATTATCGTTAAAGCAGAGAAGGATTCTCAAGTGATTGAACGTATCGATTCATCGGCACATGAACTAGAACAAGCCATCTCAGATACTATTCGGGGATTGCAGTTCAGTGATATTACTTCCCAAAGCCTGATTTACACAAATCAGTCCCTAAACCATTTAAAAGAATCGCTCAATCGCGTCACCACTATGTCACAACAGGAGTTTGGCATTAAGGGGGATGACATCACAATACAAATGAGTCGCCGACGTCAGGAGACTCATAATCCCGTTTCAAGGGATCAAATTACCTGTGGTGAAATTGAACTCTTTTAATTAGGGATAACACAATGTCAAATATTAAAGTTATTTCATTGCCAGAGCGCTTTGACTTTTATTACCACAAGAAATTCACCAGTGATTATCAAGATATTTTAACGCTTCCAGAGGTTAACCATATTATTTTAGATTTTAGTCGAGTGCTTTACCTCGATAGTTCTGCTTTAGGCATGATGGTACTGCTGCATCGTAAGGCGCAGGAGTTACATATTTCTACGTCTGTAAAAGGTGCACATGGTCAGGCGAATGAAATCCTTAGTATTGCCAATATGCAGAAAATCTACATCATAGAGTAACACTCATTATGGTATCGCTTACTCAGCCGGAACATTTTATTTTAGTTATCGATGATGACGCTATTGCGAGTCAAAGGATCAGTGATTTTATTCATAGCAAAGGTTACAACGTCATTGTCTGTAGTGATCTAGAAGAAGGTTTATTTGAAATAACGCAAAATACGGTTGATTTAATTCTGATTAACTATTGGTTAAAGGATGGTACCGCACTGGCGTTACTGGATAAGTTGAATAAGGATAAAAAAGAAACACCTGTTATAGTCATGAGCGAGACAAAAGAAAATCAATCCGTGTTAGCCTGTTTTAGAATGGGGGTTTTGGATTTTGTTGTTAAACCGATAAATGTTGAAATATTTTGGTACAAGGTTGAATGTTTACTTACCCGGGTGCAACTTCAGCATAAAGTAGAGCATCAAAGAATTGAACTTGAAAAAATGCTTTATGAAAAGGCCCGAGAAGAACACATGGCCCGGCATTTATTTGAGCACTTAGTCAATATTGATAATACTGACTTTGATTTTGTACATACTTACTGCCAAGCCAGTGCCAATTTTAGCGGTGATATTATCCTCAATGGCATAGCGCCTAATGGTAATTTCTTCTTAATTCTCGCCGATTCAACGGGTCATGGCCTGAGTGCAGCCATGCCCATCATGCGTGTTGCCAGTACATTTAGGGCCATGGTTTCAAAGGGATTTTCTTTAGTTACGTTTATTTATGAACTGAATGCTAAGCTCCACCGAGAAAACCCTGAAGACAGATTTGTTGCCTGTATTATTTTAGAAGCCGATTTTAATCGTAATAAATTACACATTTGGAATGGTGGTATGCCCCCCGTGTATATTCAAACGGGGGGAATTGACTGTTTAACAAACCACAATATTAAAGAAACTGACCATTCTTGTTCAGTCAGTAATCAATCCATCGATAAATTTAAATCGAAAAATATGGCCCTTGGTATTTTACCTCCGCATACTTTTATAGCTGATATTGTTACGGTTGATTTACCATCCCATGGGTATGCTTGCCTTTTTAGTGATGGTTTAATAGAGCAATATACCCATGAAGGCAATCCATTTGGCATTGATAAATTAAAAGATCTTTTTATCCATTTTTCAGGTGGTTTAATAAAGTATTTAGAGAAAAATATGCATGAGTACTGTTCTGCTGAAAATATTGCCGATGACATCACTATTTGTACCTTAGATTTTGAACGATTAAACACTTGGCATCAAGATCGTGATGTTAGTCGTATTAAAGCCATTATGGATGGTGAGTTCTGCTGGGATGTCAGTATTGCAGGGCCTATGTTACTCAGCGCTGATTATTTAAGTTCATTGAATCAGTTTCTCAGCATATTGGGATTTGCGACTAATTTCTGTCAACGGGTTTTTACTGTTGTCGCAGAGTTATTTAGCAACGCCATTGATCATGGTGTACTAAAATTAGATTCTCGACTAAAAAATGATCCAGAAGGCTTCGAACTGTACCATAGTATTAGGGACAGTTTTGCAGATAGGCTCACGGAAAATGATTGGGTAAAAGTGAGCATCATCTGGCGTTCATCGCAGGATGAATTACATATTAGCGTGGCTGACAGTGGCAAAGGCTTTGAGGGTGATGAAAATTTGATGGCGGACATTCCTCAGTTGTCTGGGCGCGGTCTATCGCTGGTGAAAACATTATCTAAGACATACGAATTAGTACCGCCAGGGAATATAACTAAAGTCATAATGGAATAGCGCATGAGTAAAAGAATATTAATTGTTGATGATTCCGCAGCGATTCGACAAATGGTCGAAGCGACCCTTAAATCGGCTAATTATCAAGTGGTACTGGCCAAAGATGGTCGAGAAGCCCTCGATATCTGTAATGGGCAGAGATTTGATTTCATTCTGACTGATCAAAACATGCCTCGAATGGATGGGCTGACCTTAATTAAATCCTTACGTGCTATGTCGGCATTTATGCGTACGCCGATCATTATGCTCACCACGGAAGCGGGCGATGACATGAAAGCCCAAGGGAAAGCCGCGGGTGCGACGGGATGGATGGTAAAACCCTTTGATCCTCAAAAGTTGTTGGCTATTACGGCTAAAGTGCTGGGTTAACTGCAACGGGGTGCGCTATGTCCATCAATATGGCCGAGTTTCATCAGGTCTTTTTTGAAGAAAGTCATGAACATCTTGAAAATATGGAACAATTGCTATTGGCATTGGACCTTGCTTCTCCCGATCCTGAAGAACTGAACACCATTTTCCGTGCTGCACATTCTATAAAAGGCGGCAGTGGTATTTTTGGTTTTACCGCATTAACCAGTGTCACCCATGTGATGGAAAACCTGCTGGATAAAACGCGTAAGGGTAACTTCCAATTAACGTCATCCATTATCGATTTACTGCTGAGTACTGTGGACACGTTATCCCATATCTTGAGCTTGTACCGCGAAGAAGAGCAGATTGATTGGCAGGAGGTTGAATACAGTAAAAGTCAGTTGGTTGCAGCGTTAAATGGTGAGCCTTTTAGTTCATCAGTTGCGATACGTAATGGTACAAACGCCGCTAGCACTCCCATCATAAATGCAACACCCACCCAACCAGTGGAGGCAGAAGATCTGGGTTTTGGATTTTTTGAAGATGAAATGGCACGTGATATTGCCATCGAAGGTGAAGACTTTGGATTTTTTGATGAGGCTTATCAAGCGGAAGACATCAGCGCTAACAGTGCGATAAATAATAAAGAGCGTAATGCTGATCTGTGTGATGTGACAATTGACGATGATGAGTTAGGCTTTGGTTTTTTTGAAGCATTAACGCCAGAATCCTTCGCCAATGAAATCGAGTTATTAAGTTCAAAACCGCTAGTGCAGAAGGTTTATAAGCCAGCGACCACTCGAGCACATCAAGCCAAGGAAACTGGAAGTAGCCAATCCAAAAACACCTTATTTAAAGCCAAAGCGACTGAGCCCACCGTACCTGATTCAACCCTGCTCACGAGTCCTTCTGTGAAAGCAAGCTCGCCTGCAATACTGAGTTCAAACGCAACATCAAACTCATCCGTTGCCCCAAAGCCCAATACCACAGAGGTGAAAACAGCGACTAAAAAATCAGCCACGCTGGCTCAGGATGCCACCTTAAGGGTCGAAACTTCTAAGATAGATACTTTGGTTAATCTCGCGGGCGAGCTGGTGATCACTCAGTCCATGTTGACCCTCATTGGTAACGAGATGACGGGCGATTTAGGTGAGCGACTCAAGACCGCACTCAATGAATTGGAACGTAATACCCGTGAAATGCAAGAGGCAGTGATGTCGGTGCGTATGCTGCCGGTATCTTTTGTGTTTAACCGTTTCAACCGTTTAGTGAGGGACCTTTCTGAGCAACTGGGTAAAAACGTCAATCTCGTGATTGAAGGTGGCAACACAGAAATTGATAAGGGAATGATTGAAAAGCTCGTCGATCCGCTGACCCACTTAGTGCGCAATAGTTTAGATCACGGTATCGAAAAACCTGAAAAACGGCTCGCAGCGGGTAAATCCGAAGTGGGCGTGTTATCCCTTAAAGCCAGTCAAAGGGGCGGTAATATCGTTATCGCTGTGCACGATAACGGTGCAGGTTTACACCGTGAGCGCATTATTCAAAAGGCGCGGGAAAACGGTTTGCAAGTGGCTGATAACAGTAGCGACAAGCAAATTTGGCAATTGATTTTTGCCGCAGGATTTTCAACCGCGGAGGAAGTCACTGATGTGTCAGGCCGTGGTGTTGGTATGGATGTGGTGCGCCGTAATATTGAAGCCTTAGGTGGACGCATTGATATTGAGTCCACTGAGGGCCAAGGCTCAACCTTTGAAATCCAGTTGCCACTCACGCTCGCCATTGTCGATGGTATGACGGTTTCTGTGGGAAATCAGATCTACATTCTGCCCTTAGTGCACATCATAGAATCTATTCAGCCGCAAACGGAACAACTTAAATTTCTCGCCAAAGAAAGACTCTTAAAAGTACGTGAAGAGTACTTACCTCTGCTCAATCTTTATCAGCTGATGGAAATTGAGCCCAATGCCCGCTGCCCAGAAGAGGGCATAGTCGTATTGCTCGAAAGCAACCACAAGCGCTTTGGCCTGTGCGTTGATGCCTTAGTTGGCCAGCAGCAAGTGGTGATTAAAAGTCTTGAAAAACATTATCGCAGGATCCCCGGTGTTTCCGGCGCCACCATCATGGGCGATGGCAGCGTCGCGTTGATCCTCGATGTCGAATCGCTCGCTCTGCACATTAAAAATTAAGGAAATAGCCATGGAGAGTCGATCAACTATGACCGCCAAAGTGGAATACAACGCCCATGATGAGGTGGAGTTTTTAAGCTTTATGTTAGGCGAAGAGCACTATGCCCTCGACATTATGTCCGTCAAAGAAATTCGCGGTTATGAGTCGGTCACTAAAATCGCCAACGCCCCCAGCTTTATAAAAGGCGTGATTAATTTGCGCGGTGACATAGTGCCCATAGTGGATTTGCGGATGAAATTTGCTGTTGGAACAGCCACTTATAACGAGTTCACTATCGTTATTATGCTCAATGTGTTTGAACGTATTGTCGGCATAGTGGTCGATGCCGTCTCCGATGTGATTAAGCTGTCGGCGGAGGAAATTTTACCTGCCCCAGAATTTGGGGTGGCGTTCGATAGCCGCTACCTCAAAGGCTTAGCCACGGTCGAGGATAAGATGATCATTTTAGTAAATATTCAGGCTCTGATCAGCAGTGATGAGCTGGGTCTAATTGATGCAAATAGTCTGACTGATCAGGAGTAATAATAATGAGTATCTTCAAATTTTTTGGCAATGATGAGGCGCGTGAGCAAAGGGATGAAGAGCGTCAGCGCTATTTTCAGCTACTTGATAACAGTGGCAACAGCTTTATGATCGCTGATAGTCAGCGCAATATTATTTATGCGAATAAAGCCGTTGTCCGTTTGCTGCAAGAGGCTGAGGACGATATTCGTAAAGAGTTACCTCAGTTCTCTGTTGCCAAACTGATTGGCAGTAATATCGACATTTTCCATAAAAATCCCGCACATCAGCGCAATTTATTAGAGCGTCTAACCCAATCCCATACCGCGCAAATCACCATAGGCAAACGTACTTTTAGGTTGATTTTGACGCCGATTATCACCGCTGAAAATAAGCATTTAGGCACAGGTGTTGAGTGGATAGACCGCACCGAAAGTATCGAAGCCGAGCGAGCAACCCAGCGCATTATGGAAGCGCTCAATAATACCAGTACCAACGTTATGATAGCCGATGCTAACCGTACGATCATTTATATGAATCGCTCGGTCGAAACTATGTTGCGCCATTCTGAAAGTGAGATCAGACAAGCCTTGCCGCATTTTTCCGTAGATAAAATCCTCGGCAGCTCGATGGATATCTTCCACCGCAATCCTGCTCACCAAGCAAGTTTACTCGATAAATTAGACCGTAAATATGAATCGCTTATTAAGGTCGCGAGTTGCCATTTTCGCTTAACTGCCAGCCCCATTGTGTCTAAAGAAGGTGAGCGCTTAGGGACTGTGGTTGAATGGCTCGACCGCACCATTGAAGTCCAAACCGAGCAGGAAATTTCCCGCATAGTCACAGCCGCAGCTGCGGGTGATTTCTCCCAAAGGGCGGAAACAGATGGCAAGCAAGGTTTCTTTTTAATGCTGGCGAACAATTTAAATTCGTTAATTGAAACCTCGGAACGTGGATTGCAAGATGTGGCGCGGGTGCTGATGGCGCTAGCGGATGGCGATTTGACCACTCGCATTTATAACGACTATGAAGGCACCTTTGATGATTTGAAAAATTACTCAAATCAAACTGCTGAAAAGTTATCCTTCATGATCCAAGATATTCAACGAGCCGCGGATACCATCAATACCGCTTCGGCAGAAATAGCCCAAGGTAACGCCGATTTATCCAGCCGCACCGAAGAGCAAGCTTCGAGCCTAGAGCAAACCTCGGCCAGCATGGAGGAACTCACAGGTACAGTGAAACTCAATGCGGATAATGCCAGTCAAGCCAATGCCTTAGCCTCTAAAGCGGCTGAAGTCGCTGTGGACGGTGGTGAGCTTATTCAGCAAGTTGTCCAGACCATGGCATCGATTAATGAATCGGCGCGTAAGATTGCCGACATTATTGGTGTTATCGATGGCATTGCTTTCCAGACCAATATCTTAGCGCTCAATGCTGCGGTTGAAGCGGCGCGGGCGGGCGAACAAGGCCGCGGCTTTGCGGTGGTCGCGTCAGAAGTGCGCAGCTTAGCCCAACGTTCGGCCAATGCCGCTAAAGATATCAAGGCACTGATCTCGGATTCTGTGTCTAAAATCGAGAGTGGCAACAGCCTTGTCGGTAAGTCCGGCGATACCATGAAGGAAATCGTCATCGCCATTAAACGGGTGAACGATATCATGGCGGAAATTGCCTCAGCTTCTAATGAGCAGGCCATCGGTATCGATGAGATCAGCAAAGCCGTAGTGCAAATGGATGAAATGACACAACAAAATGCGGCATTGGTTGAAGAAGCGGCCGCTGCAGCGGAAAGCATGCAATCCCAAGCGCAGCAACTCTCAGACAGTGTCGCCAGTTTTCGCGTGGACGACGAAGATGAAGCCCCAAGACGCAGCAACGCGAGATTAGCGACGCCCAAAGCGAAGGCGATAAAACCCATCAAACATCAGCTTCAACCTATGGCAAGAGCCAGAGTGACAGAGAAACCTAAAACCAATGCGATGAAGCCCATTAAGCAAGATCAAGATGAATGGGAAGAATTTTAATTGAGTGAAAACAAACCATTGGAACGAGAGTTTGCCTATACCTCGGTGCACTTTAATACCGCGAGGACGACGCTGTACCGCTTAGCGGGGATCAAACTCGCCGATAGCAAGGATGCTATGGTGTATAGCCGTTTAGTGCGGCGGATCAGAACATTGAAATTAGCCGGTTTTTCGGCTTATTTTGAGTATCTGCTAAGCCATGAAAACGAACACCAAGAATTTATCAATGCGTTAACCACTAATCAAACGGCATTTTTCAGGGAACCGCATCACTTTGAAGTGTTAAAGCAATATTTAATCGATAACCCAGATACCCGCAGGATCTGGTGTGCGGCCAGTAGCACAGGGGAAGAACCTTACTCGATTGCGATTGTCGTCGCTGAACATTTCAACAGTTTTAAAACGCCTATTGAGATCATTGCTTCCGATATCGACAGCGGCGTGCTGAAAAAGGCTGAAATGGGTATTTATCCCTTAGACAGGATCGATACTGTTAGCGATATCCGCAAGAAACGTTTTTTTCACCGCGGAAGGGGTTCACAGTTGGGCAATGTGCGCGTGGTTCCCGAATTAAAGCAGATGCTCAAGTTTACCCGCATTAATTTGCTCGATTCTTTTTGGCCGCTAAAAACGCCAATCGATGTGATTTTTTGCCGTAATGTAATGATTTATTTCGATAAAGAAACGCAGGAAGTCATATTAAAACACATGATGAACTCCCTTAGCGAGGATGGACTTTATATTGCGGGACATTCGGAAAATTTTAATATGTTCCCGCAAATCATCACTGCCGTTGGTCAAACAACCTATCGGCCAGTGAAGGGGCTTATGAGTGCTAAAACCTAATATCGAATATGCTATTGCAGAGCCGAATCGCTATCACGATCATCATTTTGGTTGCGATGCGGTAAAAATATTACCCGGTGAGTATTTTGCAACCCGTGAAGATACCATGATAGTAACAGTGTTAGGCTCCTGCGTCTCAGTGTGCTTGTATGATCCTAAGCTCAAAATTGGTGGAATGAATCACTTTTTATTGCCAAGTGACAATAGCAATTGTACTGGGGTGCTCGCCGATTCTGCCCGTTACGGCGTGTATGCCATGGAGTTGTTAATCAACGACTTGCTCAAGCTTGGCGCACAGCGTAATTCACTCGAAGCTAAGGTGTTTGGGGGCGGCAATATGTTACGCAGTTTTACTGTGCACAACATTGGTGAGCGTAATGCTGAGTTTGTGATTGAATACCTCAATCTTGAAAATATCCCTATCGTTGCTGCCGATTTACTCGATGTATATCCGCGCAAAGTGTATTTTTTCCCCCATTCGGGAAAAGTGAAAGTCCGCAAAATTAAATCCATGCATAACAGTACAATTCTTGACAGGGAAAGTGAGTACCGTTTACGGGTTCGTAATTTACCTTCGGGCGGCGACGTTGAACTATTTGGTGATTAAGTTATGACGATCAAAGTGTTAGTTGTTGACGATTCTGCGCTAATGCGCAGCTTGCTCGGTAAAATGATTGAGGCTGACTCTGAACTGTCTCTGGTTGGGCTTGCTGCCGATGCCTACGAGGCCAAAGATCTGGTGAACCAATTTCGCCCCGATGTGATTACCTTAGACATCGAAATGCCCAAAGTAGACGGTTTAACATTTTTGGATCGCTTGATGAAAGCCAGACCCACTGCAGTAGTGATGATTTCATCGTTAACCGAGCAGGGCGCTGATGCGACCTTTAATGCCTTGGCCTTAGGCGCGGTGGATTTTATCCCTAAACCGAAATTAGACTCGCCCCAAGGTATTCATGATTATCAGGATTTGATTTTAGATAAGATCAAATCTGCCGCGAAAGCCAAAATCATCAAGCCGCAGAAATTTGTTGAGCCAGTACGCCCTGTTTCAAGTAAGCGGCCAATATTGGCCAATACAACCCTGACACAGCATTTAGTCGCGATAGGCGCATCTACTGGCGGTACTGAAGCCATTCTTTATGTATTACAACATTTACCTGCGGCTATGCCGCCGATAGTGATCACCCAACATATGCCAGCGGGGTTTACCCGCACTTTTGCGGAACGTTTAAATCGACAGTCACGGATTACTGTCAAAGAAGCCGAGCATGGGGAACGACTCTTACCCAGTTATGCCTATGTTGCCCCTGGCGATCATCACCTTGAGATCATCAAAGTGGGTGGTAGTTATAAAGTTAAATTAACCCAAGATGAAAAGGTCAGTGGCCACAGACCTTCGGTCGATGTGATGTTTACGGCCTTGGCCCAATGTGCCGCGCCCAATATGAGCGCGATGATTTTAACCGGTATGGGCAAAGATGGCGCCGAAGGCATGGTGGCGTTACACCAAAAAGGCGTCACTACATTTGCCCAAGATGAACAAAGTTGTGTGGTATTTGGCATGCCACGAGAAGCAATAAAGTGCCGTGCAGTAGATTATGTAGTGGAGTTATCGCAGATGCCGAGCAAGCTCATTAACCATTTAAGCTCACTGTGACCGCCCACGCTGAGTGGGATTAAAAAGTAACGAATAGAACGTGAGTCTCGCAGGAAGAGCATTACGCCGAACTGATTTGTGCGCTGCAGTGGCTCATTCTGTTTAGGATTAGTCAGTCGTAGAAACCACGAGCTGATTTCTACCTAAACGCTTAGCTTCGTAAAGGTTTTTATCTGCCAGTAACAGACAATCTTGAAATTCCTCACATTGATCCGAAAAGGCTAAACCGCCGCTGAGCGTCACCTTAAATTCGACGCCATCTTCAACAAATACGATATGGCTAAAGCTTTCACGGATCGCATTCAACTTGGCAATCGCCAGTGGTTTTTGCATATCTGGCAGCACTAACATAAATTCTTCACCACCGTAGCGGCCGGTAAAGTCAGTTTGACGTAAGGATTGTTGTAACAGGTGGGCAAATGCCAACAACACCTTATCACCACCGGAATGACCATAAGTATCGTTGACCTTTTTGAAGTGATCTAAATCGAACATAGCGATACAAACTTGAGAGTTAATCCGTTTCGCTACGTTAAAACAGCGTCTCGCAGCCACCAGAATTTGGGTATGATTTAGCAGCCCAGTTAAGCTGTCGCGACTAGCCGAACTGCGAATATCATGACCCCGTTGCGCACGGGAAATCACCTGCGCGACGAATAAACTCGGCGCGGTTTGCTTTGAAATTAAGTCATCTGATCCCGCTTGTATGATGCTGACTTTATTCTGCATCGTATCATCAGAGCTCAACACGAGAATTGGGCTCGAGGTGTATTTGTCCAATTGACGGATCATCTTTGCCAGCTCAAGCCCGTTCACTTCGGGCATGTACAAATCGAAGATAAACAAATCAGGCTCAAATTGCTCAAGGGCAGGCAAGACTTGCTCGGCACTCGATAACCCTTTTACCATCAAACCGTGACTGCGTAACAGACTTGAAAAGTAATCCACCATAGATTGTTGATCATCCACCAGTAACACCTTCAAGGGTTGTTTCTCTGACATTTTGAGGGATTGATGGATTTTGCGCACTAATAAAGTGGTCTCAGCAGGTTTGACAAAATATTCGCTGACATTGGCACGAATGGCCAATAGCCGCATGTCAAAATCTCCCCGCGAGGATAAAACAAACACTCGGGTATTATTCTTCTCAAACTCAGTGGCGGCTTCGAACAAGGCCTCTTCAGTCCAATCGGGTAGAATTAAATCTAATAAAATCAGATCGAAGGGCGTTTTATTTTGCACCACCAGAAAGCTCGTGAAATTCAAAAAATGCTGCACACTAAAACCGAACTCTCGCAGCTGCTTTGTGATCATAGCGCCGACATTACCATCGTCTTCTATGATGGCAATATGGTGCTCATGGCGCGCCTTTGACGGTTTATAGGTGCTTTGCTGCATTTGCGCCTCTACTACTGGCGCCGACGGTTGGCCGCGCATATTGTTTTGTAACAACTGGTGGAAGAGGGTATCTAAGCCTTTGATAGTAGGCAGTTCGGGGGCTGGCGCATTGAGCAGCCCCTTAAGCAGCAACTCCAGTTTATCGACTATGTGTTTGGTATCTGACAACCCAAAGGTCTCGCTCGACCCTTTTAAGTTATGCACCTCTCGGTACACGGCAGACAGCATGTGTGCGTCCCAATTTTTACGCAATGAAATCCACAAGGTAATGATTTGTTTCTTTTTATCCGGCAGTGCATGTAAAAACTGTCGTTTAAGTTGCTCTAACGAATCTTCAAAACTCATAGGCAATAGATATCCTAAATAATTGAGCCCTAGGTCTTAATCTCTATGTAGACGCTACGCCAAGACGTTAAAACCCGTTTACTCCCACACTGAAATGGAAACTGCTCTGGAGAGCATGTAACAGATTCAATCAATTGCACTTATCTTTACACTCACTCATAGAGTGTAAACCACTGCGACAAAAACGACGGGGAAATGCTGAGATTGCATAGGCATTGATAAGAATATTGGGTCGAATAGCTGAAATCAGCACAGTGATCGCGAACAACATAATGCTAAATATTTTATGCAAAACAGCATGATAATAATGACATGTATTTTTTATCAAATACGACTGTGATAAGTTAGCGTCTGTAAAAACAATCACTTGTTGCAAAAGGATCGTTGTCAGTGAGCACTGTGTTTTATAATGACCACGCCGAAATACTCGCGGCACAGTATTTGTCTAAAACCTTTGAAGAAGTGCATTCGAGTTGGTTGCATCATCTTTTGCCTCTACTCACCAAAAATACATTGTCGATATTGGATGTGGGAGCAGGTTCTGGGCGGGATGTGCATTATTTAGCCGAAAAAACACAGGGCAAAGAAACACAAATTATTGCAGTCGAACCTGCGGTTGTTTTAGCGAAAATGGGGCAGGTGTTAACTCGGGAGCTACCCGTGCGTTGGATTGAGGATGGTTTACCTCAGTTGCAAAAAGTGGTTGGCCTAGCGCAACAGTTTGATCTGATTTTACTCAGCGCTGTGTGGATGCATTTATCTCCCTCAGAGCGCCCACTTGCACTAGTAACACTCTCACGCTTACTCAATTCGACTGGACTTTTAGTCATCAGTTTGCGCCATGGCCCAAGCCCCGATGCACGCGTTATGCACCCAGTCAGTGCCGATGAGCTGCTCACACTGGCTGCAGATTGTCAGCTACAACTTTTAGATTTGAGCCAAGATGAAACCGATAAACTCGGTCGCTCACAAGTGCATTGGCAGACGCTAGTTTTTACACCCAAACTGATGCCAAACGTAAATGCACCTGAAGCAAGCGTTATTATTCAGGAGCGACTGAATGCCGATTGATGCGAGAAGACAAGTTGAATTTATTAGCTATTTACAACGTCTGTTAGTTGAAGGGGATTTCGTTGCAACTTACAAATTTGCCTTACTACATGCGATCGCCGATATCTGTATCGAACGGCCATTAATACTCAATGCCGATCCTGCGCTGAAAACCGCGATCAGTATTGATGATTTGGTAGAGAAGTTTATTGAACTTTACTGGCAACACTCTTTGCCTTTTGGTGCCAATGATGGGTATTTTGTCCTGATCCAAAATAGTGGAAAGCAATCAGCCTTGATCAACAGTTTGATTGAACTACGCCATCAAGGTGTTAACAGTCTATCCCAGTTAAAAGCGCATCCTAGTTATCCAGCTTTATTGCGTAAAACGCGCGGTACGTTTAAAGATGGCCCCTTATGGCGCTTACAAAACTTGTCACGTAATGAAGAATGTTTCCTTTATCCCCATGATAAAACGAAAAATTACATCGAGTTGAATCCGGGGATCGCATTTTGCTTCAGGCGATTTCACGATTTAGTGGTGTCATTGGCTCGTACTCAATGGGTACAAAAAATCGCCGAGTTTCCAGCAAATCAGGTCATTATAGGCAGTAAAGGCAATTTAAGTGAGTTTCTGTTTGGTAGCGACAGACAGACGATCACCTATGCTAGACCTGTACTGCTTGATATCCAAAAAGGCCAATGCTTCTATTGCCAAAAATCATTAAAAGAAACAGGCGAAGTGGATCATTTTATCCCTTGGGCACGATATCCTAATGATTTAGGGCATAATTTTGTCCTCGCTCATAGCAGTTGTAATAATCAAAAACGCGATCATCTTGCCGCTCAGCACCATAAAGATAACTGGTATGAGCAAAATATTATCCAGCATGGCCAAACGTTACACTCTGAACTCAGTCGATATTTCGTCTGTGAGAGTGATCGCTCTGAAGCCATTACTACTTGGGCTTATCAGCTAGCAGGACAAAATCGCTCGCCTCTCTGGCTCGATAAAAAGACCTTTGTGCCTTTTAATGCATTAGACAATGACCTGTCAAATACAGCAATTTAGAGCATGCTCACAGTTTTATGGCACTTATTTTTAGCACTCGCCAAGGTCGAGTGACCTTAAAGCATTTGTTCCTGCAATTGAGTGAGCAACGCTGCCAAGCTAAAGTAATCGATGAACTATTTACATGTTATCTTGGTGGCATTACATTTTATCTTCATTGATTTTGTTACCTGTTGATAGTAAAGGTTTACTTCCTGCCAAGGTAATTGATTTCAAAGAGAACAAGGAGTATTTGGTGGATATATATGGCGCACTCGTTCAGTGACAACAAGCAGATGAATGCACCATGGAATTTATTGATAATACATGTCTAGTTTTGGAGGTTAGATGATGAAATCGATTTTCTTACTGCCCATATCTGTGCTTGTGCTGATAGGTTGTACAACGCCTAAATCGCCGAGCGAAGTCTATGACGAGTACAATGCTAAGGTACAGCAGGGGATGAGTTATCAAGAGGACAAGGCTTACTATACCCAACGTAAGCAAGCGGATGTTGAGTCTAAGTTCCCACAGTATATGCAGCAGATGAAGCTGTCCCGCGATGAAGTGATCGCATCTTATCTTTCATTTTCAAAAGCGGCTGCCAAGTGCAAAGCACTCACCTTAGTGTCGCAGGTGATAGAAGGGGATACGGCCGTCCTTGAATATGCACAAAAAGATCTCTGTGGTAATGCATCGGAGGCGAATGAAAAACAAAGAATTAGCATGATAAATGAAGGTGGTTGGAAAATTGATGAGCTCCAAATTAGTCTCTAAATCATTTGGAATGTCGTATCAATGACAGGATTTTATGAGTTTTTTAGCCTGCCAAACGAGTTGAGGTTACTTGCCCCCATTGTGCTGGCTGCGCCACTTTTACCTTTGCCCATGTTTTTCGTTTAGAGAAAAAAGATGTGCATTTATTTGAGGGTAGGCAGTTTGAGATCAAGCTGTTTAATCAAAGATTTGCTCATAAATGGCCTGGAGTGCTGTTTTTCCCTCCGCTATTGGATGCTTCTTGGCGGGAAAAATTGCCAGAAAAATACCAAGGTACTTCGACTTGGGAACATAGGGCGAACAGTGCTTTTACAGATGGTACAGATCTTGGTCTTATTTGTTGTTATCAGTGTATGGCAAAACAGAAACATCGACTTGAATGGCCCAATGACGCATTTTATTCCCTTGAGTTTAAAGGTCATTCACTTTGGGCATTTAATAAACAGATGATGCTTCAGATCCGTGATTATATTCAGGCCAAAGATCGCAATGCGGTATTCGAGTCTGAGCCGATAGTCATTCGACATTTGCCGACAATTTTTAAACTGGCTAAAAATCGCGAGATATTGGTTAAAAAAATTAATAAGCTAATTTATAGCCCATAGTTTCTACATACCTATTTCAAAGACTTGTGTGGTCAATCTCATCGAGTAGTTGTGTTAAGTTGTCTGTGACTCGGATATTTGCTTTTCTATTAGTTATTACAGTTAGCGGGTCTATTATCATGTCGAAATATCATATTGGCACTACCGAGGATGAATTCGAACCCGGTTCCGGCGGCCATATACTTCGTAACAAACTCGCGATAACCGATGAAGAGGATATGGCAGAGGTAGAGACTCAGTTGTTACTAAAGCTTTATGAGTACGTGTTTCAATCTGGTGTTATTGAAAGCGAGCATCTATCGGTTGGTAGCTCTTTGAGTGGCATCGAAAATGGCTCGGTAATGTTTATTACTGGGCTGGTGAGCGGCGTACAGTCAATATGGGAAAAGGTGGTTTCGAATTTACGGCAGCGGCTCAAATACTTAAGTGTCTCACTCAGTTTGAAAAGGAATATTTAAGCAAGTTCAATGGCTTAAATTCGTTTTCTAGAGACGAAGTTGTGAGTTACTTGGCTGAAAGTCATGTGGAATTTATCCTAATTCACCCATTTAGAGAGGGAAATGGACGTTTGTCACGTTTGATACTCGATGTGATGGCAGTAAAGGCGGGTTATCTCCCACTTGATTATGGGATTTGGGAACAAAATAGAGATTTTTATTTTAAGTCAATTCAAGCAGGGTTGGGTGGGGATTATCAACATATGGCTCGTTTGGTAAACGATGTGCTCAGCGCTAAAAACGAATGAAGTTTAGGCTAAGGTCAAATGACTGAAACGGCTTTTTTGGGCCTTCAATTTTGCTTCAACTTCAGCCGTAGTTTTACCCGTCTCAATAGCGGTTGAACTGGCCACAGCGCGATAGAGTCGATTTTGAGTCACTTGTGTGTTTTTTGATTTAGTTTTCATAGGATCAACCTCAATTAAGTGCATGAATTATAGCACTCTAGATAACGAATAGACAGCTGTGTATCCAAGGCCCAAAGCAGCAATACTTCATGTTTTACCAATCATATCGCTCTTTAGATATCGATAAAAAGTCGTCAGTAGGTTCTCCAATGACGACTCTTTTAATCAAGCTGACATAGCCGATTAAGGTTTATCAAAGCACAACATTACGCGCTTTTTCTCGCATCCATTTCTGCTTGGCTTGAAAGGTACTCATCGAAAGTGCCTTGGAAGTTAATCACTTTTTTATCTTTAATATCAATGATACGTGTTGCGAGTGACGATACAAACTCACGGTCATGACTGACGAATATCAAAGTGCCTTCAAAGTCTTTCAACGCATTATTGAGTGCTTCGATGGCTTCCATGTCCATGTGGTTAGTCGGTTCGTCCATGATCAGCACATTGATGTCTTGCATCATTAACTTACCGAATAACAAGCGGTTTTTCTCTCCGCCTGAACAGTTACGGGCTTTCTTGTTCGCGTCATCTTCGGTGAACAGCAGACGGCCTAACATGGCGCGTACCATAAGATCGTTGTGCTTAGGTTGGCGCCACTGTGACATCCAATCCATTAACGTGTAGTCATTATCAAATTCGTCACTGCTGTCTTGTGGACAGTAGCCGATTGATGCGTTTTCTGACCACTTGATCACGCCTTTATTATGTTCTAAATCATTGACTAAGCAACGTAGGAAAGTGGTTTTACCCACGCCGTTTTCGCCGATAATCGCTAATTTTGCACCGGCTTCGAGGATTAAGTCGCCGCCTTCGAATAGCTGCTCACCATCAAACCCGTGGGCCAAATCTTCGAGGATCAGTGCTTGGCGATGCATTTTCTTGCCAGCATCGAAACGAATAGAAGGGTGAATACGGCTTGATGATTTCACTTCATCAAGCTTGATCTTGTCCATTTTTTTCGCGCGCGAGCTGGCTTGTTTTGCCTTAGATGCGTTGGCACCGAAGCGGTTAACGAAGTCTTGCAGTTCTTCGATTTCAGCACTCTTCTTGGCGTTGCCCGATAATAATTGTTCACGGATCAAAGACGATTGTGCGAGGAAGTATTCGTAGTTACCAGGGTAAATGCGCAGTTCGCCGTAATCGATATCGGCCATGTGGGTACATACGGCATTTAAGAAGTGCCTATCATGGGAAATAATGATCATGGTGCATTTGCGTTTGTTCAACTCGGCTTCTAACCAGCTAATGGTATGTATGTCCAAGTTGTTGGTTGGTTCGTCGAGCAGCAAAATATCTGGGTTGGCAAATAGTGCTTGTGCCAACAGGACCCGCAGTTTCCAACCCGGTGCGACTTGTTGCATTAGGCCGTAATGGAAAGATTCTTCAATACCCGCTTCGAGCAGAATTTCACCGGCGCGGCTTTCGGCGCTGTAGCCATCCATTTCGGCAAATTCACTTTCAAGATCGCCAACGCGCATGCCATCTTCTTCGGTCATATTCGGATTGGCGTAGATTGCATCGCGTTCCTGTTTGACTTTCCACAGGGCAACATCCCCCATGATCACTGCATCGATCACACTGTATTGTTCAAACGCGAACTGATCTTGGCTTAGGGTACCGACTTTTAAGCCGGGCGTGATGGACACATTGCCAGAGGTTGGCGCTAACGCTCCGCTGAGGATCTTCATAAAGGTCGATTTGCCACAGCCATTCGCGCCGATCAAACCATAGCGGTGACCGTTGCCAAATTTCGCTGAAATGTTTTCAAACAATGGCTCAGGGCCAAACTGCATCGTGATGTTCGCGGTAGAGATCAAAGGAGCTTTCCTAGGTATTTGCTAACGGGGATTGTGACAAACAAGCCTCAAAATGAAACATGCGCTTCACCCACTCTAAGCCAAAACATTAAAGTTGGGATAATAAGGTCGCGGAGTATACAGACTAAGGGCTAAAGATGCGAGCAAGGATGTGATGCGCAGCTATAAATCGAGCCGTTTCAGTTGCGTTTATTTTGAGGCTGACCCAAGGCATCAGCGGATCATAGGTAAAATTTAGAAACGGGTTTGAGCTTGATGCTGAGTTCATACCTGTTAGCGTGATATCGCGGATATGTAGATTAAAACCGTCAGCTGCGGTAATGCCGTTCACTTAAGAGTGAACGGCATTTTTATTTGGTCTAATTGGGTACTTGTTTTTGCTCATTTTAAGCACTCTTGGATAAGCCCTTTCCCGTTTACCATCCAACTTAAATTGCCGTGCATTGCGTTCTATATCCAATACATCTCTCGGGACATTCCCCGGCGTTTGTGATGGCAGTTGTGTCAGCTTGAAGATGATATGACTCGCAGCATCCCGAAAACTCAGTTGATTGGGATGGACCGATCGAT
>NZ_JAKKRH010000030.1:0-61710 GCF_025654465.1 Shewanella sp. SM101 | reverse complement strand
AGTCGTCGCGGGAATTGTTGGGATAACGCACCAATGGAGCGTTTCTTTAGAAGTTTGAAATCTGAGTGGATACCCGCCAGTGGTTATGGGAATTTTACAGAAGCAGATAAAGAGATCACAAATTACATCACTGGATATTACAGTGAGACCAGACCCCATCAATATAATGGTGGGTTAACGCCAAATGAGTCAGAACGTTTATATTGGAATGACTCTAAAACCGTGGCCAATTTTACTTGACCACTACATCAGGAACAAGTCGCTGCAGCTCAAGAGGCCGACACGTTGGTGTCATCTATCGATCGGCAAATAGAGCAGCTAAAAGAAGAGTTGAAATAGCGCATGCACGTTTTTCCTGATGGTGTATTTGGTAAAGTACTGATAAATTTCTTTTATTACAGTTAATTAGCTGTATCGCGTTTTTTATTGGCTAATGAGGTAAACGCACATGCGCACTAAGACGTTATGTTTCCAAGGAAATTGTGTGCCATATATGCTTCTCAAAAAATGTGTATTTATAATTTCTCTTTCAATAATATCTGTCTCGTGTGCGCCTGTAGTTAGAGATTACTACAAGCCAATATATAGCGAAGGAGTTACATACAGTAGTGGTTGCGGAAGTTCAGGCCCTGCGGATAAAATATCAATACAGCTTAGTGGGGGAGTTGAGCTCGAAGTATCTAGCTCTAGTTCAGCAAAAAACGAGAGGTTTAATAATTTTTATTTTTCAGCTTCAATTCTTGCACCATCTGGAACATATTTTCAATTTGAGAGCGACGAAATTTTAATTACTGACAATACAACAAACAAAATATGGAATGTAAAAATTACTGAATTAATCACACGGACAGAGAATATTTCAAATACTAATTCTGGTGAATCAGCTAATAAGGATGAATATCTCCGTGTAAATCCAACATCAAAGATAAGTGGTAATACCTTTTTCGGCTATAACACACTATTCGGTAAAAAGTATTTTAATTCTGGTGCGTCAATAAGTATTTTTTCAAGAGATATTGAGTATAAATTGGAAAACTACTCTATCCAGTTACCATCCATTATTATAAATGATAAAAAATATATTATTGAACCTATAGGATTTTTACATGTGCGAAGCATAGGAATAGACCCACTAAATTGTTAACATAACATGCTGTTCTGGCACTTCGTGCCTGCGCTTGACGAGTTTTAGACTCGCGGTTTTATGGTTTTGCTGCGCCAAAGTGTTTCATAAAACTACAATTTGAAAACTGCCGCTGAACTCGGCGTTAGCCGTCTAAGGAAAGAATGTGCAAAGTCCAATCTCAATTGGTTGCGAGTGTGGTGGCCCACAAGATGGCGGTATAGGCCGTCTGAAAGTGGAACTCTTCCACGCGTTAGAAAAGCACGTCACCTCTACGCACTGCGATGCGGTAGATGAGTACTTGCCCGTCTTGAGAGTAGATGGAGAATTTTCCACCTATGGTCCTGAGGGAATTCATCGGGTGCGCTTTGCTAAGAAAAGTCGTTACATTACTGCGGACATTCAAATCCCTGAGTCAGTTTGGCGTCTGGCGAGTGAACAGGATCTCCGGCAGTATCTTGGGTCTGCACTTCGTTCGGCCATGGAGGTATTTGTGGCTAGGCTCAAGAAGGACGGAGTCGCGGTTGTAGAGAGCTGTATCTACGCCCAGATGAACGCAGCAATCACAGAGTTCACACTAGGCGCGGTGACGGCTAACAATTCGCTGCAGGCGTGGCGGTCCTGACGGGCCACGGCCTGAACTCGGCGTTAGAACTACTAATCAGGGATGGGTGTATATGTTACTAAAAGTGTTGTTCTCTCTCAGTTTGCTATTGAATTTTTACCTCATTTTTTGGTTCATTAAGAGTAGTTACACCATCGAAGCTCACCCTAAATTAAAGCGTGATAATTTTGTTTTATCCCAATTTGTGAACAGCTCACTTACTAAAGACGAGCTTTTAATGATTGCAAAATCCAAATTAGGTATTGAGAAAGTAAAAGAACAATATAATCACCAATCATGGGACGATAAAAAATTTGCATCGTCTGTAATAATCGAGGGCATTAGCTTCTTTTTCAACGAAAAAGATGAATTAATGCAAGTAGACCACTCGTACAAAGCGTGTTCACCTTTATGGGTAAGGGAGTTTTAATAAACAAATTGTGGTCTAAACGTAAACAACACGCTGCATATTCGAAGCATTAGCCTCCACAAATCAGCAAAATCGCATCCGTACTGTGTCCGTACACGTTGCGCTGCGGTTGTTTAAACTTTATACTCCAATCCATTACGGATTAACTCCGTACGATAGGAGGTTTTATGGCGACTGCAAGACTTGATATCCGATTGGATGAAGAGATCAAAGCTAAGGCTGAGAAAGCATCGGCTTTGCTCGGGTTAAAAAGCTTAACTGAATACGTTGTTCGCTTAATGGACGAAGATTCGACTCAGGTGATTGCTGAGCATGAAAGCATTACGGTTAAAGCTGATGTATTCGACCAATTCATAATGGCTTGTGATGAGGCTAAGGTTCCGAACAAGGCATTGCGTGAAGCGGCAGCATTTACTAAGCGTGGTGAGTTTAAGTGAGTTACTCCAAGACTTTCAAAGAATTGGATAAATCACAACACGATAGAGCATCATTTGACTGTGGCGAAGCAGAGTTAAACGATTTTATCCAAACTCAAGCAGCGAAACACATGCAAGCAGGTATTAGCCGTACAATGGTTTTACCTGCTGCTACGCCATTACCCAATCAAAAATATCCAATTTGTTCATTTTATACTATCGCCCCAAGTTCAATTTGCCGTGATACCTTGCCGCTCGCTATGGGCAAAAAGTTACCACGCTATCCCATTCCGGTGTTTCTGCTTGCTCAACTTGCTGTCCATAAAGAGTTTCATGGTAGTGGGTTAGGCAAAGCTAGCTTAATCAAAGCGCTAGAATATCTTTGGGAAATTAACGCTCACATGCGAGCTTATGCCATTGTTGTCGATTGCTTAACTGGCCAAGCTGAATCATTCTACGCAAAATATGGTTTCGAAGTTCTTTGTGAAATCAACGGTCGTGTCAGAATGTTTATTCCAATGAAAACAGTCGGTCAGTTGTTCACTTAGCTACAAGCTCCCCGCCTTGACTGTCTATGCCTTAGCCTTAGATGCTGTTATGTCTACAGTATTATTCGATTTGATCACATTTCACGAAATAAAACCAAAATAGTTTTGCTCGTTTACAGGGCTAGTGCCAGTATATGCCATTTGTAATAAATTAGTTATTTACATGTTGCTTGGGGTGGTAGGTTTTGAACTCGCGCATCTGTGTTTCTCCTCATGGTTTATTTATTAAATAATTTATAATTTCCTTTTATTACAAGTGATTAACTATGCACGTTTTGACTGTCGAATGAGGTAAACGCGCAGCGCATAAATACTAAGACTTTAGAACCGTAGGAGTTTATATGAAGTCCATAATTTCTAAGTGCAAAAAGGATGACTTTTATTACCTATCAGAGGTACTTGATAGTTACCTTTCATTAACAAATGACAAGCGACGCAAAGAGTTGCTTATTGCTTGCGATGGCTGTGTAAACTCACGCGCGGAGCTGATCGAATTAATGGATGAACAAATAAAATATTATGGTTCATCTGATATTGCATATCTGAAAAGAGCACTTTTTAGTACTGACAGTGGAGTAGAAGCAAAAGAGATCGTTGAAGATGTATGCAAAAAACTAAAAGTTAACATAAAAATTGGTGGCTCCACCGAGTCTAGGCTTGAGCGACTTGTAAATGTTGTCGTTGAGAAAGAACTTTTAAGTAAAACACCAGAGGAACTAGCTAAAGCCTTTAAGGGGATGGGGGTAGGTGACGTAGACGGAGATCTAATTTTAGAGCACATAAAAAGCAATGGTAAGGTCGCCATTCTGCCTATCTTAGTTCAAGTCCTTGGCCCTAAAATCACGCTCGGTATAATTGAAACCATCATTGTTAGCTTAATTGTGCAAATTATAGGGCGTGAGGCAGCCAAGCAACTTGTTAAAGAACTAATGAAAAGAAACCCTTGGATAAACGCCTTGGGCCCGGTGCTTTGGGTTCTTTCTGGCTTATGGCTAGCATATGATCTTCAAGGCCCTGCTTTTAGGAAAACTGTTCCTATTTGCCTTTATTTGGGCATTGTAGCACTGCGTGATGGCGAAGAAGATCTCAGTTAGTTCTAACAACCGGTTCAAATCGTTCGCTTCGCTCTCTGGGACGGGTTAAAATCCGCCCCTTAACCAAACGTCACACCGCCTCCTTGTCCTTCGGGGCAAAGAACAGCGCGACGGGGCCATCTTCGGTGTCGTGAATACTCAGCAGGAATGATCCGGCTTTGTCGCAGACGGGGTGCCAATCGCTGATATCGTTATCGCCCTCGTCAAAGTAACGCTCGATCTGATGTTCAGGCGCATCGAGTTCAAACCAAATCGCCACAAACTTGCCGCCCTTTTCAGCAGCCCATACTTCACACTTACTGGTTTTTAAAGACTTAACTGTAGTGATAATGGTTTTTTGGGGGGCATTTCATATTCATTTTTTGTTCAAACAAATCGATGTTAATGGCGTTGTTATGGTCAGAGAGTCTAAGCAGCTTGGTGTTTGGTAAAGGTACGTTGCTCCGTGTATAATATTTTGCTGTTTTTCTTTACACGAACTAGGCAGCGATGCCGTACAGTGCCGTCGGCTTTTTCGCGTTTTTGAATGCTATATGATGCCATGTTTTTGGTTCCCCGAACCCCTCAGTCCAATCCATTGTGGATCACTATAGGTTCCCCGAACAATGCAAAATATGCAAAATATGCAAAACATGCAAAACATGCAAAAACGTACAAAAATTAGCAAAAATATTAACTTTTCGGATTGTAATGAATTTAGATAAAACCCAGCAGCACCAAGGTTTAGCGCCTAAAACCCTCGATAGAACCTTTTCCATTGCGCCCATGTTGGATAGGTAGGATTTTAATCTAGTTTATTGATAAATATTAATAAAATATTTGCGTGGATGCCTATTGGATACCTCGCTTTTTTGGAATTGGTTTTGGATACCTGAAAGCGTAATCTACTGTTTATCAACATTGAGGTGATCTATGGATAGAAAATCTTTAATAATACTCGCGCTGGTGTTAACGAGCGGTCCTACTTTTTCGGCCTTTGCCGAAGTCTATAAATGTGCTGATGGAAAGTATCAAGCCGATCCCTGTGATGAAAACAGTCAGCCAGTTGATTTAAGTGGCGTCGGTAGCTTTATTAAAAGCAGTGACAGCATTTCAAAATCAAGCGTGGGTTCAAACGCTACTTCTGATAAGAAAAAAGAAATCAGTACCTATATTGAGAAGCAACGTATTGCCCGAGAGATCACTCGGCTTGAGGGTGATCGTAAGCGGGTGATTGCTGAACGTGACCAGCGCTTACGTAATCTGCGCGAAAGTCGGCAGTATGCGAATAACAACTTAGCCGGTGCAACGTGGGAGCAAAGCTTAGCGCAGGAAATGACTGCCACCGCCCAAGAGGCCGATACGCAGGTGTCATCTATTGATAGGCAAATTGAACAGCTTAAAGAAGAGTTAAAATAGAGGTTTTTAAGTCCATAATGACATGATGAAGCTCTTTGGCTAAATGGTGTCTGCAAGTGCATCCATGAAATCAGATGATTGGGCTAGGGTGTAGATTCGTGGAATAACAAATGATAAATGTTACTATATAGCTTGCTCTATTATATGTGCTGTTTACTGCAGTCGATGGACTGTAACCTTGGGAGATTATTGTGGTACTAAGACGTTTTATACTTTTAATTTTAGTTTTATCCTTAGCTGCTTGCCAAAACCATCAAGCCAAAACTCAAACTCAAACTCGTGATCAGAGTGTGTTACCGAAGGTCGAACTTCATAATGAAATTCAACCTTTAGTATTAATTGTTCCATCGTATCCCCAAAAAGCACTCGAAAGACAAATCACGGGTAACTGTAGGCTTTCATTTGATTTGAAAAGTGTCGACCATGGTAGTAAGCCATTTAACATTAAGGTTGTACATTGTGAGAATGAAGACATTTTTTGGAATACGAGTGTGTCTGCTTTAAATATGTGGCTTTATTCGGGAATTAAAAAGATAACTGAATATAGTAAAGAACCGACTAATGGATTGGAAGCAACCTTTAAGTACCAGTTAAGTGATGTACAACAATAGAGATTGGTCGTGCATAGTTGCGACCTGATCTCAAGTGATGAAACAAGCAAGCCAGTTGATTTAAATGGTGTCGGTAGCTTTATCAAAAGCAGCGACATTAGTTAAAATACTGCTAATTTCCTTTTATTACAAACAATTAACTATGTGCACTTTTGCTGGTCTAATGAGGTAAGCGCGCATACGTATTAATAGAATATTAGGCTGATCACATTGTCACGGAGTATAGATGAAGGAATCAATCGAATTTTCAAAGTTCATATTTGAACAGGAAAATCCTTGGGTAATAATTTCAGCAGTGATTTTAGCAGTAATTTTTACCATACCTTACTTGCTTAAACTACTTAAAGAAATATCTACAATATCCCACACAATAGAAATAAAAAATATTGAAGGGTTTTCCTCTAGTATAAACGAGGAAAATAGTGCAGCAGTAAAGTATAAGCTTGAAAAATATTTCGCTCAGCTTTATAAACGCTCATTTACATACAAAGAAATTAAATACCTACTCAGTTTCGAATCACCTTCAACAGCTATAAAAGACTATATTTGGGGGTACTCATATTTAAATTTTGAAGATAATAAAATAAACTATCGGAAAAACTATTGGTTAAAAACGATAAGATGGATTTATGGTATTTTATTTATGCTTTCATCTTTGTGTGGAGTAGTTTCTATGTTACTCCTTATAGCGGTATTAATGGCTGGTGCTAATGGTGAAATTTTATTTAATTTTATATGCGTAGTTTTCTATATGTTCTTTATCGCTTGGTTCACTTTAAAAGGGGCTAGAGATGTTAATGCTGCATGCCGAGTTGTCGAAAAGCAACCTAAAAAGCTGACTAAGACACAGAAGACACAACAGCGCTAAAAAGCGCCTTAAACAGCGCTGTTTGTGACCGTGTGACTCGCAAGAAGTTGCTCGCCGTTTAGGCGAGCATTAGTCCCTACAAATCAGCAAAATCGCATCCGTACTGTGTCCGTACAAGTTGCGCTGTGGTTGTTTAAACTTTATACTCCAATCCATTACGGATTAACTCCGTACGATAGGAGGTATTATGGCTACTGCAAGACTTGATATCCGTTTGGATGAAGAGATCAAAGCTAAGGCTGAGAAAGCATCGGCTTTGCTTGGTTTAAAAAGCTTAACTGAATACGTTGTTCGCTTAATGGACGAAGATTCAACTCAGGTGATTGCTGAGCACGAAAGCATTACTGTTAAAGCTGATGTATTCGACCAATTCATAATGGCTTGTGATGAGGCTAAGGCCCCGAACAAGGCATTGCGTGAAGCGGCTGCATTTACTAAACGTGGTGAGTTTAAGTGAGTTATTCCAAGACTTTTAAAGAATTGGATAAATCACAACACGATAGAGCATCATTTGACTGTGGCGAAGCAGAGTTAAACGATTTTATCAAAACTCAAGCAGCGAAACACATGCAAGCAGGTATTAGCCGCACAATGGTTTTACCTGCTGCTACGCCATTACCCAATCAAAAATACCCAATTTGCTCATTTTATACTATCGCACCAAGTTCAATTTGCCGTGATACCTTGCCGCAAGCCATGGGTAAAAAGTTACCACGCTATCCCATTCCGGTCTTTCTGCTTGCTCAACTTGCTGTCCATAAAGAGTTTCATGGTAATGGGTTAGGTAAAGCTAGCTTAATCAAAGCGCTAGAATATCTTTGGGAAATTAACGCTCACATGCGAGCTTATGCCATTGTGGTCGATTGTTTAACTGGCCAAGCTGAATCATTTTACGCTAAGTATGGTTTCGAGGTTCTTTGTGAAATCAACGGTCGTGTAAGAATGTTTATTCCAATGAAAACAGTCGGTCAGTTATTCACTTAGCTACTAGCTCCCCGCCTTACCTGTCGTGCTGCCTATTCCTCACATTCGTGCATAGAAACTGTTTTTTGTATTCATAACAACTCAGTCTTAGATGCTGTTATGTATACAGTATTATTCGATTTGATCACATTTCACGGATTATAACCAAATATAGTTGTGCGCACTTATAGGGCTGATTCCAGTTTATACTATTTTTAATCAATGACTTATTGAAACGCGGCTTGAGATAATAGGTTTAGAACTCGCGCAACAGTGTTTTTCTGCATGGTTTCTTTGTTAAAGAACTGATAACTTTCTTTTATTACAAGTAATTAACTATGCGCGTTTTTACTGGTCTAATAGGTAAACGCGTGTGAGCACTTTTAAGACGTTATGTTTCACTGGAGCACGCATGAATTATTCATTTCCAGTAGCAGCCTTGGTTGCAGTATTTCTTGGGGCCTGTGCCAATCCGATCAACCGCGCTACTTTCGACAATTACTCAGAAACATGCGCAGTTGCCGAAAGTAACGGCCGCCTCGATGTTGCTGAGGAGGCTTGCTACCGAGCACTGGTAAATACCGATTGGGGCAACCTCGGCCCAGAGCTAAAATCTCAGGCGCTTTACAACCTCGGCCGTATCAAGCGGGGTCTATCCAAGTTCGGAGAGGCCGAACAACTGTTCAAGGAATCGTTGGCAATAGAAGATAAGTTGCCTGTTCCTTCCGAACAAAAGATCGGTCGTCGTCTTCTTGAGTTATCTGTTAGCCTCGCCGCCCAAGACAAGTGGTCCGATGGCGCCCGTTATCTTGAGCGTGTGCTGCCATTGACCGAAAAGTTTTCCCCGCGTGAACAGGCTTACGCCAGCGAGGTATTGTCCAAATATGGTAGGCACTTAGCTGCTGGTACCACCGATAGTGATCTTGCTGCTCGCTTTGAAGCCAAGGCAAAGGCGCTCCGGTGAACGTGAAACATAATCTTGCAGTCGAGCGGACCTGCGCGAAAAGCCGCGCAGGCCGCTCACTTCCACGTTAGGTGTATCTAGAGTGTGGCGAATATCATTACTTGCTTTTGTTTTAATTGGCTGTTCATCAACTCCACCAAAAGGGTGTGAGTTTGATCTTAACGGTTGGAATAAGGCGATAGACATTCCAGTGTCATTGCAATCAAAAAATAAAAAAAACATTACGCATTGGTATGTAAATCACGACGGGGATTATTTCTTCTGTGAAAATTTTGTAGATAGTAATGTTTGTGGTCAAAACTTTGAAATACATTATAAAAAACAACATGGTAGTTATAGTTCGGATTCTATAATGTGCATGCAATAATACACCTAAAAAGCCAATTAAGTGCGGGACTGCTAAAGCTTGGCTCAGTTTCGCTCCGCTTCACAGTTTAGCCAAGCATTATCAGCCCCTTATTGGGGCGTTAAATGCCCCAAGGAATCAGAGTGTTTGCCAAGAGATTCTTAGATGAAAATTATGATTGCGCTGAGTACTTATCAAGGTACGAGGGTGGCCATTATGATGAGCAGTCTTTCTTGCAGTTAGTGCTTCCGTTAACTGATGTCACTATAAGCAATGAACATCAGCACTTGGTTATTGGTCATGCCGGTGCTGATGGTATTGAGTTTTGTTACCGTATCCATAAGCCTGGGGTTTGGGCTTTCTATCCAATTGAGGGTAGGTTTCAAAAGGTTGCAACCAATATTGGCCAGCTAGTAGAGGGGTGGTCCAATGGCACCATCAAAGTATAAGCATTTAACAAGCAAAGGCAGCATCGCCCCTGTGGGGCAGGACCTCGCAGGGGCGATGCTTTGGACGTCACGCCGCTTCCTTGTCCTTCGGGGCGAAGAACTGCGCGACGGGGCCATCTTCGGTGTCGTGAATACTCAGCAAGAATGATCCGGCCTTGTCGCAAACGGGTTGCCAGTCACTGATATCGGTGTCGCCCTCGTCAAAGTAGCGCTCGATGAGGTTTTCTGGCGCATCGAGTTCAAACCAAATCGCCACAAACTCGCCGCCCATGCTTCACACTCCACACGGGTTACCCCTTCATCCCACTCGGGCAAATCGGGATGGGTCCAATAACCTTCTTCACGTTCTACAGTTGCTGCTTGTATCGGGTTCATGCTGCTTCTCCTTTTATCCTGAGTTTTGATTCTGCATTGAGTGCGAATACTTCGGCGTCGGCTTGGCCGAAGTCGCTGCACTCGATGGCGTTAAAAGACTTACAAATGCCCCAGCCGTGGTAGTTGTTGGGGGTGTACTTCACTTCGATTTGTTGCTGATCGCACATCAAGGTGGAGTAGGGCTTAGATAACGTGACCACGCCATCTTTGGTGCTGAACGCATTCATGCCGCCTCCTTGTTTTGGTTGTCGCTGGTTTGGCTGACAGGCGGATGGCAGGGCAGACGCATTGGGTGATATCGGTACGAATACACTATGGTGCGGCTAATGCCCTTGGCTAAGTTGGTTAAGCCGTTGCCCAATGCTTGCCAATACAGGCAATCTAACGCGCCCAGTGCCAGCGCGATTTTGATGCTGTCGCCCGTTTTTGCCTTTAGTAACAGGCTTAACTTATGGCTGCGGTAATGATTTAACAGATGGCGAAACGCCGCTGATTGAGTCATTTAGGCCACCTGCTTCGGTTGCAAAGGGTTTGATTGCAGCTTGGCCCAGTCGATGGCTTTAATGGCCTCGACCGTGGCGGCGATTTGCTCTAACTTCTTTTGCCCGCGCATAAAGTTCGACAGTTCAATCCCGTGGCGAGCCGCCGCGCGTTCGGCGGGCAGGGCACTGGTGTAATGCAGCGTTAACGCGGCAATCACCTCGGGCGAACTAATGCGGGTGAGCGATAGCAATAACGCAACGCGCTCTTGTGATTCAAAGCCTGGGAGTAAGTGGTTCATGCGCTATTCCTTCCTTTTGAATCAGCAGGGCTAAGCTGCGGCTTCGCCGTTAAACACCACCAGATTGATGATGGGTTTCTTGGTTTTGGGGTTCACCTTGTCCGACAGCTTGTGATAGCGAATATGTACATCGCGGTGGGCTTCTTGGGTCATGGCTAACACGATGTATTGCTGGCACAGCGCGGGCGTCGATAACGAATGCGACAGGCGTTGTGGCTTCATGGTTTCAAATAAGTGCTGCGCCATATCATCCAACTTAGCTTGGTACTCGTCGGGGCTTAGTTGACGGCGGTTAGGGTGCGCGCCTACTGAGGTGCTGCACTTTTTGGCCGCTTGATTTTTCGCTAAGGTCATGGACACGCCGTAAACAAAAAACATAGATACCTCCCCACTGAGCCGCTGATTACGCTAAGTTGATTTGATCTTGCTTGGCGGCGTCGCGTTGCTTGTCGAGGTATTCGGCAAGGTCGGTGACATTGACCATCCAAGGCGCTTTGTTGCTGTTACTGGTGCGAAAGGCGGCTAAGGGCAAGCGGCCGGCTTTGGCATAGTTGGCCGCGGTACGCGGTTCGAGGCCAAAATACTCTTTGCTGATTTGATCCAGTGGCACTATCACTTTGTTGAACTGGGCCATAAGCAAAAACGCGGTGTTGATTCCGCTCATGTTGGTTGCTCCGCTTGGGTGAGTTGCAGCGGATGCACGTTAGTGGCCGCCTGTTCGTTACGCCACACCATCACCTTGCCGTACAAACCTTGTTGGGGCTCAGTGAAGCGCAGGCTGAAGTTGAGCCCGAGTTCGCCCGTGTGGCGTATAAACTGGCGGTAAAAGGCAGCGCTTGGGTGGTGATAGGCAAAATGCTTTACCAGCTCGGCGCAGCGGGCTTGCACCCGTGGGCAATCCATCGGGTCGGTGTGGCCCTTGGCCAGCGCCATTAAGCAGGCAAAACGTATTGCCACCAGTAGACGAAACTCATCGCGTTGCTTAGGTGTGGTGTGAACTTTCGCTAGAATCATTTCCCTGTCCTCGGTAGTTTGTTTAAGTTTTCTTAAATACAATTTAGGAAAACTTAAGTGATGGGTCAAGTTAAAAATTAGGAAAACTTAAAATATTTTTGGTTATTTTGATTTGGTGATTTTTAAAGCATGGGATGATATAAATTAAAGTATTGAACTAAGGAGGGTTTATTGTTTTAAGTTGATGTCGGTCTCGAAAATTACAAGAACATTTTAGAAAGTAAAAAGCCTTGGATTAACAAGGCTTTTGTAAATCAAAAAACAAATGTCTAACCTTTGAATTTTGATTTTGGTATCTCTAAACGCCACATACCACCATCTTTACGGAAAATTCGTTTACCGTTTCGAGTGATATAAGGGCGAAAGATCACAACAACATCTTCATTACATAATGCTGGCATGAGTATCTCCTCAATCTGTCGTCGTTGACAAACTGATGGAAACTGCACTAAGATAAGACTGTCAAGTTTACTTTTATGCTGTTTCAACCAGATACCTAGATGACAACGTTACCTAGGTATTTTGCGTAATAAGTATCTAAGAAAAGGAAGGGGTCGCAGCCTTCCTTTTCTTTATCCTCTCATTTTTTTGAGCCTTAATGCCGCTGCTGTGTAGCTAACTCCAAACTTTTCCACAAGATCTTGTGCTGTATCTGTAGAATTAATCATCCTACTATCCATCAAAAACTCGCTTGCAAAGGTGTCAGCTTGCCATTCGCTGTCTTCATAAACTTGGTGGTCACCACGCGAAAATGCTGGTTCTTGATTTTTGTGTAAATCAAGGTGCCCGAGTTCGTGAGCTAGTGTAAACCGAGCGCGTCCATCACCATTAGCCGCGGCTTCGTATACCGTGTTTTTAATTTTGATTAGTTTAGCATTCGGATAGGTTCGAGCTTCTTCATCGCCTAACTCATAATCCTCTACTACTTCAAAGCATAAAACACCTAACTCTTGTAGGACTTCATAAAGCTTACAAATATTAATGTAAGGCTTAAATTGTCTGAATGAATCTCGACAATTCCTTGCAGAACTCTCAATGGTCGCAGTTTTGAGAGGTTTTACTTTATGGCCAAGTTTACGTTTATGTGCCATCGCACTATCCCTCCAGCAATTCCATAAGTTTTCTCTGATCTTCAGGCGATATATTTTGGTAATTGCGGGCAAATGACACCGCTAGCTCCCTCTGTTCAATTGAACTATCTTTTAGTTCTATCTTAATTGAGGGTTGAGACGTTTTTGCTGCATGCCTCAGCTCTGCAGAGTCCTCGGGATTTAAGTCAAAATATTCGATCATTCTAAGTATATTTTTATCTGTAACCGCTTTCTTACCTAGCTCAATAGCTGATAAATATGCAGAACTAACGCCTAATACCTCAGCTAAGTCTTTCATGATCATTCCACGATCAATCCGTAGCTTACGCAACAAACGGCCTAAGGCTGTAGTTTTCATAGTATTGTCCTCGTGTCTCCAAATGAAGATTATATCTTCATTATCTATTAAACCATAAACAACCGCCTAAATCAACCAATTTTGGTTTCATTAAAGAACCAGTTACATTTTAGACGCAATGAAGACTGTCAATTGATTCAGATTATTCATTTTTTATAGCAGATAAGGGAATATGTGGGTATGAATGATGATGCGTTAAAGTAAGCTGCGAATTGAGTATTGAGGTGGGGGCGTTATCCATAACTATCGACTAATGGCTCTTCCTGTCACGTGCTTATTAGTGCAATGCGTCTGTTGAATAGCAGGGTTAGAGCTTGATATTATTACCTTTTATAATAAAAAACCGCCGGATGGCGGTTTACTTGAGTAACGTAACACTGCTAAAGCCTAACCAAGGATTGGTGGCTCAGTATCGTGTAAATCTTGAATCAAAATATATTTTATCATACGCAACTCCAGTTTTCTCTGTTAGAACAGTATAACAATCTCAGTATAACAACATTGTGTTTTTATACAAAATATTTTGATGGGCCATAATATTATTGATAATCACTTAAAGGTTTTGGATAGTCTATCTGGTACTTATCAAGTAATTTTTTGAACTCATCTTTATGAGCTATGGAACTAAAATCATCACTCAAATCATTTGAGATAGCAATTTTTACTTTGTCTTCATCTAACTTTAAAGCCATCTCAAGACATTCCACGATCTCTGAAACTTTGTGCTGAAGTAAAGCCATATAACAGGACTTGTTAAAGTAAAGCATTCCAGGAGGTTTGACAGAATGCTGTATTGCTAAGTCGATGTTCTTCATCGCTTGGGGTACATCTCCAACTCTTTTCAAACAATATGCTTTTCTCCATAATGTATTGGAGTCCATTGGATTATGTTTAAGATATTCATTCATAAAAACTAAAGCTTCTTCGTACTCTTGCTTTATCATGTGCATTGAGCCTTGAAGCTTAATCTGATCAATCTGAACTGATAAAGTTTTCTCTGATGCTAATTGAGCTGTTTTTTCAGCTAGTTCCGCTTTGTCGTTTGCCTTTTGCAGCAGTTGTTGTGATATAGAAGATGCAAATTTTTGACAAACGAATGCAGCTGCACTGCACATCCCAAGAAACACATAAATATTTTGATAATCTGGAGAAATATCTTTTAAAAGATTACTGCCAATCATCTGCAAAAATAGTGGAACCATGAATGTTGCAAGTACACCTGTAATCAGATTTCTTGCAAGTCTTCGATGACAGTAACTCTCGTTATAATCAGTATTTAGCCATGACAACCATCCACCAAACAATCCGATTATAACCATTAAAATCAGTGGACTATGTGTGTATTCGCCAACTACGATTGCACTACTTGTAAGATTCTCTTGTGATATATTCATCATAGCTCTTTCTAAATTAACACCGAGTACCAAAACACTTTGCCGATGATTTTGATCTGTTTTAGTTTTTCAGCATCCAAGTGTTCGTCTGGCCATTCTTCAGTATTGTAACTGCGCAGGCGCAGACCACCACCGGGGAGTTTGTAGAGCATTTTGACGCGCATCATGCCATCGTGGTTAATGGCATACATTTTACCATCAACGATTTCGGTGGCTGAGGTATCGACACCAACCGTTGAACCGTGGGGTAATACGGGCTCCATGCTGTTGCCATTTACTTTGACACAGGCTGCATGATCTGTATTTACGCCTTGACGCTTAAGGCTGCTTTTAGCAAAACGGAGCTTAGGGCCTTTATATTCAACACCTTCTGTAATGCCTTCACCCGCTGATAGTTCGACATCCATGTAAAAGGGGATTTCGACTTCATCCTCACCCAGTGGACTATCGTTGTCCCATAGGTCAAAACCGCCTGCCCATTCAGCATTCGATTCAGGTTTCTTCGTGTTTTTGCTATCGCCAAACATCAACCAGTCAGGTGAGCACTGAAGTGCTTGAGCCAACTTGTAAAGATTTTCACCCTTTGGAGATGTGTCACCTGATTCCCATTGTGAAATGGTAACGCTTGAAACTCCTACTTTTTTACTAAGTTGGAGTTGAGTCAGGTTGATAGTTTTTCTTCGCTCTTTAGAGCGTTCACCGAGTGTTTTCATATAAGTTATCTTAAATCAATTTGACTTAGGTTTTATTTGTATTGATACTTAGGAAAACTTAAGTTTAGGGTGGTGAAAAATGAAAACTCAGCTTGCCGTCGAATACTTCAAAGGGAAATCGAAACTGGCTAATGCATTAGGTATTAATCCAGCTTCCGTTTCTCAATGGGGCGATGACGTTCCCGAACTCCGCGCTTATCAAATCGAGCGCCTAACCGATGGCGCACTCAAAGTTAACCCCGTCGTTGTTTTAGATAATCCTGAGTCAGCGAGTGTGGCTTAGGTTCACTTTAGGTTGAAGGAGGGCAGTACACATGAAAACCCATTCACGTAAAAAAGATAGTCGTTTGAATTTGTTGATGAAAACGATTCATCGGGTGTTGGAATTGCCCAAGATGACACGCTTTGCGCTGGCGATAGATTTTGTTGCGGCAGTTGAACGCCTTGGGCTGAGTGAAGTGTTGGCGGCGGAGGGCATTAGCTTTGCCAGCAGCCAAGACGTGCACAACGATGCGCGGATAAATGCCCAAAAGCTGTTCCGTTGGCTTGGTCAGTATGAGGGCCAGCATCCGCAGGTGGATCGCTTGTTTCATGTTGAGCAAGCACTGGTAGCGGCATTGCCTGAGCATTTGCGGGTGCAGTATCTCAACGATGTATTTGGTTGCACAGGGGTGACGGTCATTGCCGACCGCATGAATGATGGCCATGTGCTGCATGTGGCCGATATGGCAGCGTCGCTCACCAAAGAGAATGCTGAGGCGCAAGTGGCGGTGATCCATTTGGGCGAGGAGCCCAAGCGCGAGCAGTTAGTGGCGGCGCACCGTGAGTTAAAAGAGTCGGCGGCGACCACGCAAGCGAGCATGGCGGCGTTAGAGCTGGCCTATCCGTATTTAGCGAGTCAAGGCGGTAAGGCGGGTTGTTGATGACGGAACACGAACACGCATCGATTACTTATCGAGAATAAGAAAGCCCGCAAAAGTTTGGCGACAGGCGCGGGCTTAATACCTAAGAGAGGCGATTACATGTTACGAAAGCATGGGGGTTGCGTCAATTCGGCTTTGTGGGTTACTCCGTTTGGGGGTGGCTTATGAGCATGGAATTGATGGTAAAAGCGATGAAGGCCAAGGTGGGTAATCCACTGCGCAAGCTGGTGTTGATTAAGCTGGCCGACAACGCAAACGATAATGGTGAATGTTGGCCGAGCCATCAGCATATTGCTGACCAGTGCGAGATTGGTCATAGCACAGTGAGAAAGCATATTGCGGCCTTGGTTGATATGGGTTTTGTAACGATTAAAAATCGTAAGGGACCTAAGGGAAATTTAACCAATATTTACACGATTTCAATCTGCTACGAGGTAGCACCCCCTGTGCTAGCAGATAGCACCGAAGAGGTGCCACCAGATAGCATAGGTATGCCACCAGATAGCAGACCCCCTGTGCCACCAGATAGCACCGGAATCTATCACTCTTTTGAACCTATCAAGGAATCTTTAAAAGATAGTTGTCCAGCTACGAGTGCTAAGTCGGTTTTCAATGCGTTTTTCAAAGCGTATCCCGCCCATCGCAAAGGCGGGTCGGATTCGGCTGCGTGGAAAGCGTGGAAGGCTGAAAAGCTGACCGATGCCGATTGCGTGTTGGCGGTGACGTGGTTGAAGGAGGCTGCAGCGCTGGATGCGAGTTGGGGCTTTAGCGCTAACGGCCAGTTTGTGCTCGGTATTACCAAGTTTATCCGCGAACGCCACTGGCTAACGCCGTTGCCAAGACCGATGGGTACCGCCGTTGGGCAAGTGGATTGGCGCCATGCGGTGTATGACCCTGAGGATCCTTTGATATGACTGCCAAGCAAAATACGAGCATGAAATCACTGCAGACCTTAATCCGCCAGCCGTTGGTTGGGCAGGGGCGTGTTAGCCAACCCGAACCTACGGCGATGGACATGGCGATTGTAGACAGCGTGTTTAGCAAGTTGCGGGTGTTGTTTCCGGTGAGTGCACCGCGGCCTGAGGACGAAGCGACCCACAAAGCCGAGTGGCTTAAAACCTTGGCGGCACAGGGCATTGCGAGCCGCGAGCAAGTGCAAGCGGGGCTGAATCGCGCGAGACGCGAGCAGGGCGATAGGCAGTTTTGGCCGACACCGCGCCAGTTTGCTTTGTGGTGCCAACCGACGGCCTGTGATTTGGGGCTGCCCAAGTTAGAGGCGGCGTTTAAGGAGGCAACGCGCCATTACCATCATCCTGATAAGCATACGTGGAGCCATGATGTGGTGCGCTTAGCGGTGCGCGAGACGGGCAGTTGGATGTTTGCCACTGGGCTTGAAAAGGATGTGTTAATGACCTTTGAGCGCAATTACACAGTCTTATGCAGGCGCTTTAGCCGTGGCGAGTTGACCGATATTGAGTTGCCTAAGGCACTGCCTGAAACGGTGACGCGGCCCACTGAGGCGGCAAAGGCGAAATCAATTATTGCCAATTTACGAACCAACCTTGGGCTTAAGGGGGCAAACGATGGCTGCTAGCGGGGTTGAGGTGGGTAAGTTGAACGATGCCGCGCTGCGCCGTTGGTTACGTGGCGGTTTGACGCGGGATTTTAGGGACCCGCAGTTTCCTGAGGTGCGTTTACGGGCAACGGTGGATAGGGCGAAGGCGAGTGTGCATTTGGTGATTAATGAGGGGGATAAGACGGTTTGGAAGAAGCAAGGCGTGTGGCCGAGCATGTGCATTAAGACGTTTTTGGCGGATTTACCTGTGATGTTGGCTAAGCGCAGTGCGGGCGCGGATGTGTTGCGTGGTGAGTTTGCGACTGTGACTGATTTGCTGTTGTGGTATGGGGACTATTTGGATGGTAATACGACGTTAAGCCCGAGCTGGCGCGATAACTGTAGGTCGATTATGCGTAAGCAGTTGTTGCCTAAGCTGGGTGATGTGGCCTTGGCTGAGTTGTCGTTTTTGGTGGTGGATAGTGCGTTGGTGAAGCTGATGCTGAATGAGGGGTATGCGCCGCATTATATTCGTTTGAGTGTGAATGTGCTTAAGCGAGCGTTGAGTTTGGCGGCGGATTTTAGGTTGTTATTGCTTAATCCTCTGATGGGTTATCGAGTGACGATGAGTTTAACCTTATCACCTAAGCCTGATACGCGCTTGATGGAGTCTGACTTAGGGCCGTTGTTTGTGGCGTTGCGTGATGCATTTATGCCGGTGGCGATGTTGTTTATGTTGATGCTGATGTTTGGGACGCGCATTGGTGAAACCCGTTTGGCACGATGGGAGCATTTTGCGGGTGAGTTTTGGTTTATTCCTGCGGCGAATGCGAAGAACCGCCAAGAGCACCGGCTACCGTTAACGCCTACGGCTAAGGCGTTGATCCAGCATTATTTGCAGTGGCAGCTTAAAAATGTGGGTAAGCGGGCGTTTTTGTTTGCGGGTGATGTTGGCGCTATTAGCCAGCGCACTGCGCATTATTGGAGTGAGACGATTCGGTTTAAGGAGTTTACCTCGCATGATTTGCGAAAGCTTTGCCGCACGATTATCCAAGACATGGGCGTAGATACTATGGTGGGTGAGCGGTTGCTTAATCATGCCTTGCCTGTGCTTTTGCGTACCTATGTTCATTCGACGTTGGATAAGGGCATGTTGAGTGCGCTTGATGCGTATCACGCGCATTTAATTTCGCTCGGTTTTAGTGAGGTTGCGCCCGAGATAATCCCTAGATCGTCTGCGAATGTTGGGAGTGCTCAAACCCTTGGTGTGAGTGGGTGGCTGTGATGATCGTTGCATCAGCCTTACAAGAGTATGCAATGGCACTAAATAAGGTGGTTTTATGAGTCATCCAGCTGCAAAAATTCTAAAAACAGGCAGGGCGATTAAGGGGCTTTCTCAGGACGAAGTGGCGGCGTTTTACGGGATAAGCCGCCGAACGTATCAGCGATGGGAGAATGGCAAGAGTAACGTGCCTTATAACCACCTGCGCTCAATAGTGGATGATGTATTCCATTTATCGATAGACCAGATCACGGAGGTGGCTAATGCGAGTATGTGATGCGCAAGAGCAGGTTATTAACATGAAAGCCCTTCGTGCTGGGCTCAATGCCTGGGGGCGTTATTGGGCGTTCCAAGAACTCGGTAAAGGTTTCACTAATCGCAGTGCTTGCGATAAGTTAGGTGAGGTGCAGGTTTATGGATGTGCGTTGGTTAGGGAGTTGAGCGTTCCTAAGCAGGTGGTCCAGTTCGATAGGATGATTGAGCGGTTATCGCCAAACTGTATTCGGGCGATTCGCACCTGTTACGTGTGCAAAGGCCAGTGGGCATTGATGGGGTTCGATAGCAAGAAGTCGTATGTGTATTGGTTGAGAAGGGCAGAGATTCAATTAGCAAAGTGAGGTGGGTGATGGAGCAATTCTTTTTGTTTGGTGATTTAGAAACGGGTGGGCTGAACGGCCGCTTAGACAATGGGATGCTGGGTATGGAGTATTATCCTATCTTTGAGCTGGCCTTTATCGTGACTGATAGTGAGCTAAACCAAGTGGGTGAAGCGCTGCACATTGTTGTGCATCAAGACTATGAACACATTGCAAGGTCACATGAGTGGGCGATAGATGTGCATACCAAGAGTGGGTTGTTAGCTGCTGTTCGTGCCTCATCAGTATCGTTAGCACAGGCTGAGCAGATGGTACTCGAACACCTGAAAGCACTGGGAATACCTAAGCATGACCGTAAAGCTAAGACTGGTGTGGTGTTTGCGGGTAACTCAATCATGTTTGATCGTTCGTTTATCATGTGCCAAATGCCTGAGCTTCATGAGTACATGCATTACAGGCAGCTAGACATATCAGCACTAGGGCTCGCAGCTAGAGCTTGGGCGCCTGAGGTTGAGCGTAATGCGATTAAGGCTAAGCAGTATCAGCATGAAGCCTTAGCCGATATTCGGGAGTCGATAGCAGAACTCAAGTATTATCGCGACGAGTTGTTTGGTTGTGAAATATCATCTTTGTCAATAGGTTAGGTACGGCCTGTTCAAATGAGAATGGCTATCATCAGAGCTAGATGCGACCTATTATCATCACGGGTCCTTCCGGCTCGGTTGATTGCGGGGGCGGTGACGCGCAATGCTTCACTACATATGAGAATTTTGGGGAGGTTGGTTGTTGTTTTATGAACATTGATTAATGCTAAAAAAAAGCTCTCTTAATTTAGATTGTTATTTACTGATTTTAAAGGATTAACCTGCAATGTAGTTGGTAAGGATTTAGCGCTTCGATCTATGATCGAATACCACAACTTTTAGATCTTTTGAGGTGGACTAGATCGTAGTTCAGTAAGATTTGATTGGTGAGAGATGTAGTTACTGAACTATCACTAATCACCAGAGTTAGAGATTAGCTTTGAGGTCAATATGATCTGTTCATCCGCAGGCTTGGCAAATGACAATTCACATCCAGATTTCAATCTGTATAAGACTCTAGTACCGCCTTTATCTGTCGTCTCTTCATGCATATCGAATATCTCAGTTGCAAGGATGAGACTCTTTAACGATTTATGTCCATAGTTTTCTTTCAATACCGCAACCTCTTCAGGTAGATGTTGCTTTAGTAGTTGTCCTGCAGTATTTATCAATGTCCAACCATCTGCTCTCTGCCTTTGAACGGCAATCTTCCCTAACATTATGACTAAGGGAGTATTTATTAAATAAGAATATTCCATGATTTTTTTGCCTTCCTCTGAATTGAGAAAGCTTACAAGAAGATTTTTAGCCCTATCTAAGGCACTCACATTGGCTTTTAAGTCTTCAATTTCTTCCCGTATTTCTTTACTCTGCTCGTCAAGTTCATCTCCAATAATCCGACAACTGTCTACAGAATTACTATCAAATCTCGGTAGTAAATGATGGACCAGCTTATTTCTATTTGAAACTAAATTGGCTAAGCGTACTTTTTTTGCTTCATAGTTTGTAGCGTCGCATTCTAAGTGAAAACGAAAAGATAAATATGCGTCATCGATAACTTCGGGTTCTGATGAGATAGCTTCGCTATCAAGGTTGGTATTTTCAATATACTGTCCAACCAACGTCCCCATCGTTTGCTTGCTGATATTCTTAACCCGTGCTGCTTTTATCTTCTCTAAATCTCTTGAAAATCCTGATAACTCTCTATTTGCAACAATAAACTTTAATAAATGTTCAAGTTCTTGGAAGAGCATTATATTTCTTCCTATTTTCCTTAATACTTCGTCTACAGAGTCCTTTAATGACATACCTTTTCCATGTTGTTTTGGTCGGCGGCTTAAACAATTTGGCCACATAATAAAAAGTTTGTCAGCATCTAAAGTAGATCATTACCAGTTGAAATAATCTTTGATTGGTAGTTGTTTATCACTTAAGTGATAAGTAAAACAATAAATCCTCTGTGATTAAGTTTTCACGTATCACATATTTACAAATTCCGAAACGACACTTTTGTCGCTTTTAGCGACACTTTTGGCGCTTTCAAGGCCCTTAAAATCGAGTACATTTGTATACGCTTGCTAAGGTTACATTTATTCAGTCGCACGTTATTTGTCTGCCAAGGGCTCCTTTTAGGGGCCCTTTTTATTTGGCGCTATTTCTTGTTCGCAAACATCCAAATAGCTGTTCGTTAGCTAACCCCCCCGCTGAAAAAAAGCGGCCGCTGCAATGGTGGTCGTGGTGGGTATGTGTTGCAGTGGTGTTTGACATGATCGCTACGGACGTTGAAAGACACTAAAAACATCAGCTGTTAGAGGCGGCTTACCTAACCGTTGATCTAACCGTTGGCCGCGCTAAGGCTAACCTCATTTTAAAGGAGTCTGACCTATGTCATTAAAGCAAAAGCTCGTGGCACTGGGGCTTTCTTCTGCTGTCGCGCTGGCTGGGGCTAATTTGATAGCTCCCACCGAAGCGCCGAATGGCGAGCCCGTTTTGCACACCTATCTTGATCCGGTGGAAGTTATCACTGCCTGCTTTGGCCACACTGACCCCGAGCTTGAGATCAACCAGTTTTTTAGCGAGCAGCAATGCATTGAAATGTTCGCCAAGGATTTAGGCAAAGCCGATCGGCAGCTGCGGCGGCTAACGTATCCGGTGCAACTTACCGAAGGTGAGCACGCTGCTTATCTCAGTCTGATTTATAACTTTGGCGCGGGTAACTTTCAAACCTCCACCTTGCGCAAGCTGTTACTGCGCGGCGAACGGGTGGCCGCTTGTCATCAACTTACCGAAGCCTGCGGAAAAAAGGGCTGTAATGGGTTTGTCTATGCCGCTGATATCAAGTTGCCTGGCTTAGTCGAACGCCGCAAAAAAGAACGTAAAATCTGCTTAAAGGATTTATATGTGGAAAAAAATCATTAATGCCACTGGCTCGCTGCATCTGTATTTAATCGCAGCGCTCATCATAGTGATAACGCTACTTGGCCTTAGCCTCACCGCCGTTAAAGCCGACCTCGCGTTAAAAAACTCGCAGCTAGAAACAGCCGCCGTTAACCAGCGCATACTGCAAGATGATCTCACAGTTGTTACCGATGAACTGCAAGCGCAGGCCATCGAACGTGACAGGCTTGCTAAGGATTACGCCTTTGCCTTAGCGCTCAATGAACAAACCGCTAAAGCCAAGGCTGAGATTGATCGCCAGCTTGCTGACCAGCGAGAAGCCATTAAAAAACTAAGGACCTCAGCCAATGAACAAACCCGAAGTTGGGCTAATACTGCTGTGCCTGATGATGTTAAGCGGCTGCTCAAGCACGCCGCCTATTGCGCGCACCGTAGTCACCAAGCAGACCCAATATGTGTTACCGCCGCAATCATTAATGAGCCAGTGCCTGCCAGCCGAATGTAGTTCAGACGCTAATGCCGATCTGCCCGATTGCATCATTCAACTCTTAGCCGTGATCACCAAGTGTGATACCGATTTGCATAACATCGAAACATGGCGAACGGAAAAACAGCATGAACAATCCATACATTAATGATGTTGCCACCCAAAAAGGGTTTACGTTGAGTGCCTATATATCGTCACTAATGAGCACATTGGGAGGTGCCTTTACTATGGATAAAGTGGCGATGTTAATTGGCTTACTGCTCGCTATCCTCACTTTTTTGGGCAACATTGCTTATCAAGAGTTTCGCCGTCAACGTGAGCGTCGCCAAGAGCAACGAGAGCGCTTACAAGAAGAAAAAGACGAAAAGCGCAAACAAGAACTTCACGCCGCCGACATGCAACTGAAAGCCGCCCTGCTAAAACAAGTGGAGCATCCTAATGGCCCGCATTCAACCATCACCACCCGAGCCTGTTCTACTGAGTAAAACCGACCTATGCAAAAGCCTTGAGATCAGCACCCAAGCGTTTGATAAGTGGGACGTGCCAGTGCACAGCAAGCGCGGCCGCGTGAGTTTATACAAAATGGCCGATGTGGTGGGTAACAGACTTGCCAACGAGCGCAAAAAAAACATCACTAAACCTGATGAAGATGATCCAGATGCGCCAAATATCGACTTCGAACGCTGGCGCTTAACCCGAGCACAAGCCGACGGCCAAGAGCTTAAAAACGAAAAAGACCGTAAAGAAGTGGTAGAGGTTCTGTTTGCCACCTTTGTGCTAAATCGCATTGCTGCGCAAATTGCCCCAGTGCTCGATCAAATACACATACGGGTAAAACGCAAATTCCCCGACATTCCAGAACGCACAATCGACGCTATCAAAGCGGAGGTGATTAAAAGCCAAAACACCGCCGCCGATCTTGCGGAGGGCATTGAGGGTTTATTAGATGAGTATATCGGCCGCGCAGATTAAAAATCTGAAAGCTGCCGTTGCTGCTGGGCTGCGTTCGTTCTATCGCCCACCCATGCTCACTTGTTCTGAATATGCCGACGAGCACTTTTACATGTCGTCTGAGTCCTCTTACACCGAGGGCAAGTGGGAAAGTTTACCGTTTCAAATTGGCATTCTTAATGCCATGGGTAACGACCAAATCAGCACGCTTAACTTAATGAAGTCAGCGCGTGTCGGTTACACCAAAATGCTGATGGCTAATGCTGCTTACAAGATTGAGCACAAAAAGCGCAACGTGTTGATCTATCAACCTCGTGATGGTCAAGCCAAAACCTTCATGAAAAAGCACGTTGAAACGGCGATTCGTGACATCCCTGTTTGGCGATCGCTTGCGCCTTGGATGGGGCGCAAACATAAAGACAGCACGCTAGAAGATAAAATATTCACCAACGGCAAAACGCTGATGGTGCGCGGTGGTACCGCTGCAGCTAACTATCGCGAAATCTCCACTGATGATGTGATCTACGATGAGCTAGCGGGTTTTGATGAATCCATCGAGCACGAAGGTAACGCCACATCGCTTGGTGATACTCGTATCGAGCTGTCGATGTTTCCTAAGTCGATTCGCGGTTCAACGCCTAAAGTGCTCGGTACCTGCCAGATTGAAAAAGCCTGCAGCGAATCACCGCACTATTTTAGGTTCAACTTACCTTGCCCACACTGCGACGAACTGCAGGATTTAAAGTGGGGCGGCCCCGAAGAAGCCTTTGGGATTAAGTGGCATAAAAATGCCAAGGGCGAGCACGATCCAAGCACAGCCTATTATCTGTGTGAGCACTGTGGTTGCTGTATCGAAAACAATCAGCTCGATGATATGGAGCTGCACCCAAGCGCAGTTTGGATATGCGAAAACACCGGCATCCGCACTAAAGACTTTTTAGATTTTTATGATGCCGACGGAAACGACATCACCACGCCGCCCAATATCTCGATTCATATCTGGTCGGCCTATAACTCGCTCAACAGCTGGGCGAAACTGGTAACTGAGTTCTTTAAAGCCAAAGGCGATAAAGAAAAGCTGCAGACTTTCGTCAACACTAAGTTAGGCCAACCGTGGGATAACGACAACGGCGAACGCTTAGAGTGGGAAGAATTAGCTAAGCGCCGCGAAATGTACCCGAGTGGCAAAGTGCCTAACTGGGTGGTGTATTTAACTTGCGGCATCGACACCCAAGATAACCGTTACGAAGGCCGTGTTTGGGGTTGGGGTGCGGGTAAAGAGGCGGCGCTAATTGACCGCTTTATTCTCCATGGTGATCCCGCTGATCAAGTTCTTAAAGACAAAGTGGCTGAGCGTATTGCGCAAAGCTATGCCCGTGCCGATGGTGTTGTGCTCAATATTGGCGTAGTGGGTTGGGACTCAGGCGGCCACTATACCGATGACGTTTACGCCATGAGTAAAAAGCTTGGACTAATGCGGGTTATACCCATTAGAGGTGCCAACGTTTACGGCAAGCCGATCGCCAACTTCCCCCGTAAGCGAACCGCCAAAGGCGTGTACTTAACGGAGGTCGGTACCGACAACGCCAAAGAGTTGTTGATGTCGATGTTGCGGATTGCCCCTGATGTGGATGTGCGCAAACCTGGTGCGATTCACTTTCCGCTCAACGAAGCGGTATGTGATGACGTTGAGCTGCAACAGCTCACCAGCGAACGCAAGGTGCCGGTGCGCCAAAACGGGCGGATCATCTATAAATGGGACAACCAAAAGCGCCGCAACGAGGCGTTAGATTGTTTCGTTTACGCCTTGGCCGCGTTGTATATCGCGATAGAGAAATTCGGCATTAACCTCGACAAACTTTCACAAGTTACCCCGATCGCCATATCAAGCGACCAACCCAAAGAACCAAAACCCAAAGCCGTAAAACAGGCCAATGCAAATGCTGCTTACCTAAACGGTGGCGGTGGTGGCAGTTCTGGCGGTTGGCTGTAGTTAATGCCAATAAAGCCAAGGATAACAGCATGACCCAAACCCAATGCCAACAGATGATCGATGCGTACTTTCAGGCCGAGCTTGATGTGTTAGCAGGCAAGCAAACCACGATCAACGGCAAAACAATGACCACCGAGGACCTAGGCGAAATTCGCAAAGGTCGGCTTGAGTGGGAGCGCCGATTAAGTGCCTTTAGCCGCCCACAGGGTGGCGTCAAGTTAGCCAGCTTTAACTAATCAAGCCGCATTAATAAGGCACTTCTAAAAATATAAGTCGGAGCAACACATGAGCATTATCAATGATGCGCTGGCGATATTTGCCCCGCGTTTAGCATTACAGCGTGAAGCGGCCGCAATGAGCTACCGCAACCTGAAAGGGTATGAAGCCGCCAGCCCAAGCCGCACGCATCGCGCTAAAAAGGAAAGTCGCGGGGCTAACCAAGCGGTATTTGCCGCAGGTAAAAGCCTGCGTGAGCAAGCGCGCTGGTTAGACGAAAATCATGATCTCAGTATCGGCATTCTCGACCGGATGGAAGAACGGGTGATCGGTGCCCAAGGGATTGTGGTTGAACCGCAGCCGCGCAGTATTAGCGGTGAAATCCTTGATGACTTAGCTAACGATATTCAACGCCGTTTCGGTGCATGGTCGCTTAAGTGTGATGTGACGGGCCGCTTTAGTCGCCCTGAATTAGAACGCTTGGTGTTACGTAGCGCCCTGCGTGATGGTGATGTGTTCGGCCAGCATGTGATGGGTAAAGTGTCGAAGTTCGGCCACCCAAATGAGCAAGGCACTCAATACAGTATTGAAGCCTTAGAAGCCGACTTTATCCCCTACGAGTTAAACGAACCAGCAAAGCGGGTACGCCAAGGGCTTGAGGTTAACGGCTGGGGCCAAGTGGTTAACTATCACGTATTGCTCGATCACCCTGCGGATCAAGTCGGCTTTCGCTACAAAACCAAAGTGATACCAGCATCGAGCATGATGCACTTAGGCTTATTTAAACGCCTGCACCAACTGCGCGGCGCTTCGTTATTCCACGGCATTTTAACCCGCCTTGGCGATATTAAAGACTATGAGGAATCTGAGCGAGTAGCGGCTCGGATTGCGGCCGCGCTGGCGTTTTACATCAAGCGCGGTGATGCCGCCATGTTTGTTCCTGACTCAAGTGGTGAATCGTCAAGCCGCGAAATCCCCATTGCACCTGGCATGACCTTCGATGATCTCAAGCCCGGTGAAGATGTGGGCATGATTGAATCAAACCGCCCTAATGTGCACTTAGTTGATTTTCGTAACGGTCAATTAAAAGCCGCCGCAGCTGGTACCCGTGGCAGCTATTCCAGCATTGCCCGTGACTACAAAGGCAGTTATTCAAGCCAGCGCCAAGAGCTAGTTGAGCAAGACGAATCCAACCGAATTATGCAGCAGTGGTTTTGTGCTGGCTGGTCGCGGCCTGTGTTCCGCAATTTTCTCAAAATGGAAATGCACAACAAGCAGGACCCATTAGTGCTACCGCCTGATCTCGACATGCGCACTTTATTTGATGCCGTGTACTACGGGCCCACCATGCCATGGATTGACCCACGCAAAGAGGCCGAAGGCTGGGAAATGATGATCGCTGCCAACGTCGCAACCGAGGCCGATTGGACTCGCGCCCGTGGCCGTAATCCTGCAGAAGTAAAACGCCAGCGTAAGCGTGAGGTGGATTACAACCGCGAAAACAACATGGTCACGGCCAATGACCCCGACCCGATACTTGGAGAACAAACCAGTGAAGAAAACCAAGATAGCAATAGCGGCAGCAGCGCTAAGCGCAATGCTGCCAAGCGGAGCGCTGACCGCGCCCGCCGCAACGCTGAGCCAGATTAACAACGAGTCTCACCCAAGCAAAAGCTGGTATAGCCTCAAGGCGCAAAACGGTAATGCCGAGTTAATGATCTATGACGAGATTGGCGGCTGGGGCATTAGTGCGCAACAGTTCGCCCGTGATCTACAGGCCCTAGGCAAAGTGGGCACCATTACCGCCCGTATTCATTCGCCAGGCGGCGATGTATTCGAAGGTATGGCGATTTACAACATGATCAAAGGCCATCCAGCGCACAAAGTTTGCTACATCGATGGCCTTGCTGCTTCGATGGCCAGTGTGATTGCCATGGCTTTTGATGAAGTCATCATGCCTGAAAACGCCATGATGATGGTGCATAAGCCTTGGGGCGGAACTCTCGGTGATGCTGAAGATATGCGCAAATACGCCGACTTGCTCGATAAGGTTGAAGGCAATTTAGTGGGCGCCTACCAACACAAAACAGGCTTGTCAGAAGATGAACTTCACGCCTTATTAGCCGCTGAAACTTGGTTAACAGGCCGCGAAGCAGTGGAAAAAGGTTTTGCCAACACCCTCACCGATCCGCTGCAAATGGCGGCATCACTTAATTCAAAACGTCTTAAGGATTTTACTAATATGCCTGAAGCTCTCAAAAACCTGTTTGCACCGCAGGGTAACAGTGCTCCCAACCCACTCGTGCCAGCACCAGCAGCACCTAATGCTCAGTTGCCTGCGCCTGCAGCAACACAACCTGATACCACAGCTATTCAAGCGGCTGCGATTGCGTTTAATACTGAGCGTATGAACGGTATCAATGCGGCATTTACTTTCTTTCCTGAGTTAGCAGAGTTACGTAATCAGTGTATTGCCGATGCCAACATCAATGCTGATAAAGCCAAAGACATGATCTTGGCAAAGTTGGGAGAGAACACTACACCGTGCGCTACGTTACCTCGCACGACTATTTATGCGGGTAACGGCAATATCGTTGGTGACTCGATCCGTGCTCAGTTAATGGCGCGTTCCGGCCATGCAAAAGCTGAAGCTAGCAACAACTATTCGAGCTACACCATGCTTGAGTTGGCGCGCGCCTCACTGTTAGATCGCGGTATCGGCTGCGCTGGATTCAACAAAATGGATATGGTCGGCTTAGCCTTTACACACAGCTCAAGCGACTTTGGCAATATCCTGTTAGATGTAGCTAATAAATCAGTGTTAATGGGCTGGGAAACCGCCGAAGAAACCTTCGAGCGTTGGACCAAAAAAGGTCAACTAGGCAACTTTAATATCGCCAAACGTATTGGCCTTGGTGACTTTAATAGCCTGCGCCAAGTACGGGAAGGTGCGGAATACAAGTACGTCACCGTTGGCGACCATGCACAACAAATCGCGCTGGCTACCTATGGCGAGTTGTTCAGCATTACTCGCCAAGCCATCATTAACGACGATATGAGTATGTTGACTGATATCCCAATGAAAATGGGCTTTGCCGCCAAAGGCACCATTGGCGATTTGGTATATGCGGTATTAACCAAAAACCCCGCAATGGCTGATGGCAAAACGCTGTTCCATAATGAACACGGCAACTTAGGTTCTGGTGCGCCAAGTGTGGCGGCCCTCGATGCTAATCGCATGTTAATGCGTAAGCAAAAATCGGGTAATCGCCCCCTGAATATTCGCCCTGAGTTTGTACTGTGCCCTGTAGCGCTTGAAACCACGTTTAACCAGATCATTAAGTCCAGTTCTGTTAAAGGTGCCGATGTGAATTCAGGTATTGCTAACCCAATCCAAAACTTTGCCGAAGTGATTGCTGAGCCTCGTTTAGATGATAACAGCGCGGTTCAGTGGTTCCTTTCTGCGGGTCAAGGCCGCGACACCATTGAGGTGGCTTACCTTGATGGCATCGACACGCCTTACATTGAGCAGCAACAGGGCTTCACTATCGACGGCGTCGCCACCAAAGTACGCATCGATGCGGGTGTTGCACCGCTTGATTACCGTGGATTGGTGAAATCAACAGGCGTGTAAACAGCGCTAAACCGACATAAATGGGCTATCAAACGATAGCCCTTTTTTATTCAGTTTTGTTTTTAAGCAGGAACACTCTCATGAAAAATTATGTGCAAGATGGCAAGACCATTAGCTTTACGCCCACCGCCGCAGTTGCCAGTGGTGAAGCGGTATTACTGGCCACATTGTTAGTTGTGGCGATTGGCGCCATTGCCGCCGATACCGAAGGTACAGGTGTCACTGAAGGTGTGTTTGAACTCCCTAAAAAGTCCACAGATGTGCTCGCAGTTGGCGCAGCCGTGTATTGGGACGACACCGCTAATGAAATCACATCACTCGCCACGGGCAATACCTTAGCTGGCAAAGTATGGGCTGCAGCGGCAAATCCATCTACCAGCGTCTGGGTGAAGATCAATGCCTAACGTTGGCAACCACTTTGCCGATCGCGTGCGGGGTAAAATGGTGCGGCTGTTTCAGCGTTTGGCTGATCCGTGCCTTTTTACCCCAAGCGATGGTTCTGCGCCATTTACTCGTCTGGTGAGTTTGGATGATAACGGCGCTGAAATTGCGGCCTCGTCTAATGAATATGTCCCCGAGCTAATCAGTCGTGCCGAGTTTTTACAATCCGAAGGGGCGGTAAATTCTGGTGATGAGTTTGCGATAGGTGAGGGCATTAGCGTCCAGCAAGGACGGCTCACCCAAAGGGTAAGCATGGATTCGGTCAGCGTGACTTTTATCTATATTCCGCTTGAGGCCTAGCTAATGGCACGCATAAAGATTGAAGGCATGGAGGCAGTAACAAAGGAACTTAACCGCATTCGTACCGCACAAGCGCCAGCAATTAATAGGGCAATTGAGGACGCAGTTAAGTTTGGTGAAAAGGCGACAGTCGATGCGATCTTCAACAAGTATGGTTTCAATTCAAAAAGCTATGTAGAAAACTTGATTAGCTACAGTGTAGACCCTAGCAATCTTAAAGGTTATATCAGCGCAAGATATCGCCCAAGCACCTTAACTCGCTTTGCTCGTCCATTGTATCGCACGGGTAAAAACGGCCGATCTAGAACGAACGGGCACATGATCAGCCCAATACGTAATGAGCCACATTGGTTTAAAGGCACATTTACCTTTATTGGTAAAAATCGCAATTTTTTAATGTATCAGCGTTTGCCCGGGCAAACGTGGCGCACATTTAAACAAGCCAAAGCGGCAGGCAATACATCTATGTATGGCCCTTCAGTTGCGGGTAGTTTTGGTTCAATACAAAAGGATATTGAGCCACCAATTATTAAACATCTACGCGAACGCTACGGCCACCACGCTAGCAGTTAACTAAGAGGCAACTCCATGATCCAAGCAATCTTAGACCGCCTCGGGCTGGTTGACGGCGCAACTGTACGTGAAGGTTTTTATGTGCAGTCCATTGCCAAAGAAAGCAAATTCATCTTTTTGCAGCCGTATACCGATGCCTTTGATGCTAAAAATGGCATTGATAAATACAAGGATGATCTGGTGCTGCAAGTGATTGCTGGCGTAAAACTCGCTAAAAATCCGCAACCAACCAGTGAGCTAATCAACCTCGTGCGTGCTATCCGAAGTGCATTCTATAAAGATGAACGCTTCCCTGAAAAACCTAGCTGGTTGCCCTCGGTAATCAGCTTTAAAGAGACAGAGCCCTGCAAGTACATCATGCCCGAAGCCCATGAAGAACACGGCCTAGCGGTGTTCACCCTATCCCTTGTTAATACCGTTAAATTTGGAGACTCACTATGAGTGAAATAGTAACCGAAAGTTACATCGGCTCAGCGATCGTCTATATCGATGGCCGTGACTGTGGCAACGTGAGCGGCGTAAAGCTCGCTATCGAACAAGAAACCAAATCCTTGCCCAACTACCGTGGTGGCGGAGGTTATGCCGATGAAGTCACGTTGATTAAATCCGTAAAATTAAGTGCGACCTTTTACGATTTTAACAACGAGAACTTAGCGCTAGCTATGCGCGGTAAGATTGATGTATTAACTGCAACACCCGTTGCAGATGAAGAAATTATCGCTGTGCTCGATGGCTTAGCGCAAACCGCAAAAATGATTGATACCAGTATCGCCCCTGTTGTTAAAAATGAAGCGGGTGATGTGACTTATGTACTTGATGAAGATTATGTTGTCAGTGCCGCGGGTATCCGCGCGTTATCGACTGGCGCCATTACAGCAGGCCAAACATTAACCATTGGTTACACCAGCCAAGCGGGTAATGCGTTGCAGGCATTAACGGAATCAGGCAAAACGGTCAGTGTGGTTGTTGACGGTATTAACGACTCAACCGGTAAACCGTGGATGCTGAAGTTTTATAAGTGGAAGCCCACACCCACATCAGGCTTAGACTTGATCGGTACCGATTACGGTAGCTTCGATATTGAAGGTGCTGTACTCGCTGACAGCTCAATCGTTGCCACGGGTAAGTCTAAGTTCTTCGTTCGTAGCGCTGCATAAGTCGAAAGATTTTCCCCTATAGCCCACAGCATGTGATCCATGTGCTGTGGGCTTTTATTTTGGTTTGTTAATTTCTATCAATCGGTGATGCCATGAGTTTTAAAGACCAAGAAGTGAATTTAATTATTCAAGGCAAAGATCTGTTTTCTGCTGAGGCCAAAAAATCTGAGCAAGCGTTGCAGGAGTTGGGGCGCGAAAGCGAAAAGCTCAATGAGCAACTTGATGATTTAAAACGCCAGCAAGAGGCTATTAAGGCGATTGATTCGCTTACTGAGTCTATCAATAAGGGCGAACGCGCCTATGTTGATAACGCCCAAGCGCTTGATAAGTTAAAGCAAGAGCAGAAGCAGGCTAATACTGAGGCAAAAAACCTTGAGAAATCGCAGCAAGATGCGGCTGCCTCAACCTCTAAGCTTGAAACTGAATACAGCCAAACTGCGGCGCAGTTGGCTAGCTATGATAGCCAACTTGCTTCCGCTCGCGCCGAAGTTGAGCGTTTAACCACGACTCAAAATAAAGGTGCACAGGCCAGCCAAGCTCAAGCAAAGGCATTATCCGCGGCTAAAACCGATTTGCAGCAGCTTGAATCAGCGCAAAAAAATACCGCCGCCAGTGCGACAAAGTTGGCAAACGAGCTTGAGCAAGAACGTAGCGAATTAACGCGCTTAGGTAGCGAAGTTGAAAAGGCTGGCCGTAATAAAGCCGAATATGCACTTAAAGTTAAAACGGCCAGCAATGAGCTAACTAACCTTGGCAGAAGCCTTGGCAGCAATAAAGCGCAATTAGATAAACAGCAAGCTGTGCTTAATAAAGCCGGCATTGATATGGGTAAGCTTGCCGATGCCAGCCAAGAATTAAAAACTAAACAAGCTGGCGCAGAAGCGGCGCTTAAAGGGGTTAACGATAAATTAGCGCAACACGATAGGTTATTGGTTGAGTCTAAAAACTCGGCCAAGGTCGCCAACGCGCAAACTGACCTCACCACCAAGGCGGTGAGCACGCTGGCTAAGGCTTATGCGGTATTGCTGTCGGCACAGCAGGCGGTGCAAACGGTAAAAAGTGGCGTTGAAAACTACGGTGAGTTAGAAGCCGCTATTACTAAGGTTGAAAAAACCACCAACCTTGCCCGTGATACTGTGGTGAAAATGGCCGATGAGCTTAAAAACCTCAGCGAAAACGTCACCCCTACCAGCACGAATGAGCTGCTGCGCATGGCGGAAGTGGCGGGCCAGTTAGGCACTAAATCGACTGAAGATATTCTCAGCTTGGTGGCTGCGGCTGATGCGTTGGGGTTATCAACCAACTTAGCCGGCGATGAAGCGGCAACCATGCTGGCCAGAATTTTAGGGATGACTCAAGAAGGTATCCCTGAGATCCATAATTTATCCTCTGCTGTGGTAGCGCTTGGTAACGACTTTGCGATTACTGAAGCTGATATTGTGCAGATGACCAAGGAGATAGTTTCTGGTACCCGTGAAATTAACTTGGGTTCTGCTGCGGCTGCGGCGTTTGGTACTACGCTGGCAGAGTTAGGCCAACCAGCTGAACGTTCGCGAACGGCTATGCAACGCCTTGGCGCTGAGATTAACGAAGCGAGCAAAAAAGGCGGCGATTCACTTGAGCGATTAACTAAGATTACCGGACTAACCGCTAAGCAGATTGAGCAAGATCTCGGTGATGCGCCTGAAAAGGTATTGGTTAAATTCCTTGAGGGCTTACAAAAGGTTAAGGCCGAAGGCGGATTAGTCTCTGATGCCCTTAAATCGATGGGCATTGATGGCACTGAGGCGACAGGCGTTCTCAGTGTATTAGCGGATGGTACAGATCGTCTAAAAGTTGCATTAGAGCTAAGTAATAAAGCCTATGCCGCTGGCGATTACCACATGAAGGAAGCGATTAAAGCTTATGCTGATCAAGAGTCAGCAATCGGTCGCTTACAAAATAAATTCCACGGTTTAACCACTGAAATAGGTGAGACTTTTTCTGCCGAAGTTGATAGCTCTATCCGAGGAACGGGTCGTGCTATTGATAGTGTTCGTGAGTATGTTGTTAAGTTGGCAGAATATTTACCTGAACTGATAGGTGGTTTTAGGGATGTATTAGAGGCGGCTAATAATTTTACCAGTTTATTCACGGACGGTGCGTTTGATGTTGTCCTGCGTAAAATTGATGAAATGTCATTAAATGCTAATTATCTTACCTCTGTTTTTAATACTCTCACTTTGGGTTTGCAAGGGACTACTTATGCAGCCTTATCTCTGGCTGAAAATATCGAATCTTTGGCTGGGATTGACACCACAAATTTGCAGAAAGAAATCGCCGATATTGGCGTGCAAATGTCGAAAACTAAGGAATCAATTAGCAAAGATGTTAAGGACATTGAGGAAACCAATAAGCGCTTAGCGGGCGAGTCATCCATTGCCTATAAAAGCTTTAATGACACTATGGATAAGTATGGTTTTGCGATGAGCAGGCTTAGTGCTGAACAGCAAAAGCAAATCCGCAGCATCATTGAGGCCAATAAATACAACGCTGAACAAGAAGATTTATATCGTAAATTAACCAATGCGATAGTTCGTGCTAATAACGAACTTGAGGTCGAAGCTAGCCTTAAAGTTACCTCAGCGAATGCCAATAATAATAAAGCAGAAGCTGACAAGAAGGCGGCTGAGGCTGCTAGTGCGCTTGCCGTTAGTCAGTCAAAGGTGAATACCTCTACAGAACAGTATTCTGTCACAGTAAAAGAGGCAATGGCTCGGCAAGCTGAACTAAATCAGCTACATGATAAAGGGCTTATTTCAACAGAAACATTGAATAACATGACCAAACTGCTCAATGCATCGGTCAAGGATTACAACGTAGAGGTTGATAAAAGTAATACTAAAACCCTCACTCAAACTGATTTAACTAATGCATTTCTTATTCAGCGCAAAGCGCTACAAGCGCAGTACGAAAAGGGTTTGCTGACTGAAAAAGAACTGAATATTTCACTGCAAGAGTTAGCGGCATCACATACTAAAGTCGTTGAACAGTCGAATAAATCCATTGCCGCGACAGGGTTGTTGTCTGATGCACAGTTAGACTTGCAAGAAAAAATATTAAGGACCGAGAAAGAGGTTCGTGATCTTGAAGCGGCTTTAAAAGATGAGAACAAAGCCACGGCTGAACTCACCCTTATAAAAGCTAAGTTGGCAAAGGAAGAAGCCAACCTTGCTGATCTGAAGCGCGAGTCTGTTGAGCTATCCAAGATAGAGAACGCGACCTATGTTGAACTGTTGATATTGCAGCGTGACTATGAAGCGCAGCTTGAAGCATTGGATCGAAATTTCAGGGCGGGTTTATTAACTAAGCAAGAGTACGATGCTCAGTCACAAATACTCAAAGGGACGTTGAGTGAAGTCAATAAAGTGGTGGGTGAAAGTAGTAAAAAGACAGATGAAAATACCGAGGCCACTAAGGAAAACACTAAGGCCACAAAGGATAATACTGCCGCAGGTATTGAAAATGCTAAAGTTATCGCGGAACAATTAAGTACGATTGATGACTTTAGGGGAAGTGCTGCCGCCACGCGTGATGTGATTGTTTCGCTGAATACCGAATACGATTACTCAAATGCCACTATCCAAGCAATGACCGAAAGGTTAGCGCAATTGGATAATCAAATTGCGGGTGCTGATCAAAAACGCGAACGACGTGAAATCAATAATGCCATTCGGATGCGTGATTGGGTCACTCAAATCGAGAGCGGCTCACTCAGCTTGCAAGAGCTAGGTGAACTTGCTGATCTCGCTAATAACTCTGTTGTAAGGCTTTCTGACAATCAGCTTGTTCCGCTCAACAAAGCGATCGATGAAGCCCGTTCACGTTTTAGAGAATTGGCTGATGAAATTAATAAAACCACAATGGATATTCAAGACCGGCTCGATACCGCTTTGGGCAACCAGAAGGATATTGCTGAGCGTAAGTTTGCTAGTGAGCTAAAGGAAGTGAACGATTTAATCACCACAGCTCAAGCATACGGTGATAGTCAGCTCATCAATAAACTGCAAAAAAGTCTTAGTGATCTTAAGCAGGCACAAGACTTAGAACGTAAGGCCCTGCAGGCCCAGCAAGCAACCGATAAGCAAAGCGCTGCCGAGGCGAAGAAGCAAGCCGAAGCCAGTGCCGCGGCTGCTAAAACTACCGCTCAAAATCAAGCAACCGCTACCGTTAACACGCAAGCCAATACCCAAACCAGCACGCAATCTGTGGCTAACACTTCAGATATGCAAGTGCTGCAACTGCAGGTTGGCAATAGCACCTTTAACGCTCAAATGAAGCGCAGCCTCGTCACTGAATTGATGAACGAGATCAAACGTCTGCAATCTGTTGGCGGTTAGCCAATCCTGTTATTCGCCCCATTTAATCAAAGGTCCTTATGACAACCATCGATGAGAACGATATCGCGGTGGATTTGCTGTGGCTAAATCGCGACAACACGCCCCGCGTTGCGGCCAACATGAAGCGCGCCTTAAACGGCGCGCCATTGGTGCAGCAAACCATTATCCCAGCAGGTATTGCCATGGAGTTAGGCACCAAATCGGGATGGATGCTGCGCACTGAGTTTGAACAACTAAAAGCCCATGCCGCCATTACGTTAACCGCCTTCACGTTGGCCTATGAAGGCACCAGTTATAACGTGGTTTGGGATAACACTGCAGGCTCGCCCATAACGGGTGAGGATTTATTTGACGAAGTTGGCGGGTTTGAAAAGCTCACTAACGTGGTTCTTAAGTTTCTGACTTTATAGGCCGTTTATGACTATTACCCGTTTAGATTTAAAAGTATTTAAACCTGAGTTACTGGGTTCAAGTAATGAGGCTGGCGGCCAACGGACTAAGAACGCCGTGCAGTCAGGCTTGCTTAACGAGCTATTTTCAGCGATATCCGATATCGACCATGCCCAATCAAGTATCGATATTGTAAAAGCGTTCCCTGCGCTCGATACGCCAGACACCAGCACTTTGATTGATGCACATGTGTTTATCAGTGAGCCACCGATAGACCCATTAGTTAACGTATTCATGATCGAGTCTGCCGCGCTGGATGATGAATCTCGCATGACGGATATGAAAGAGATCATTGAGTCGTCAGTCACTGCAGGAGAATTGATCCGTGAAGGTGGTCCCGGCTTCCTTGTGAACCAAAACTCGTTTTCCTCAGATTACCTGCAGTCATCATATCGATTTAACGACCGCGACTATTGGAAAACAACTTATCTGCAGGTTGGCCAAGTGATCTGCATCACCGTGGAATATCCTGGTATTGAAAACGTGGCATGGCCACGCAAAACCCATTTCGGCAAAGTCACGCGTACCAGCATAGTGAACGGTGCAGTGGGTACCGTAGTATTCGACCCGCCGATCCCTTTTGCGACACCCGAACCCGGTTTGCAAATCAATGGCCAGAGTAAGTGCACTCGCTTGCGATTATCCAACACTGCATCCCCATTGAAATTCCACGGGGTAACTAAGCTGACTGCCGCAGCCAGCGGGGTAAGTTTAGCTGTGGGCGCGACTCAATTATCGTTACTACCAGCGATCACCACCTTAGCGCCAAAGCCCGGCAATACCATCACGGGTGGTAGTGATAACGGCGATGCCACTGTTAGCCAAGTGATCCGCAAAGTGATTAGCCAGCCAAGCGCAGAAGGGACGTATAGCTATACCTTCACCACAGCGGATTTACTGATAGACACTGATGTTGTCACTGCAGTATCAACAGATCCTTATGGCGTTTTCGGCGGAAGTAATTCATTAGTTCAGTCGATTACTGTCGGAACGGGGAACGTGACCGTTACGCTGCGGCCTGATGTGCGCTTTGCCTATAATCCCACTGTCTCGCTCTATTATGTTTCTGCATATAAATACAGCATTTACTCAAGTGCTAATGCATTCCCAGCGAATAAGCAGCTAACGGTCGGCAGTATCAAAGGCCGCGCTGTGTTTGCCGATAGTAACTATGTGCCTCAGGACGTTTTTGAAAATGTGAATAGTGGTATCGGTAAGTTGTATGACACCACTGAATTGCTGGCGACCATTGATTATTTTACGGGTGTCGTTACCAAGCAAACGGTCAGCCGTGGTGATTTTGAATTGAGCTATTCAGGTTTAGTTGAATCAACCACTGCAGCGGCTGCAGGCGATACTACGGCTAAATTTGCCTTGAGTGTGGCTAATCCATTGTTAGAGAGCTTTTACGTGCAGGTTGAACGGATATCCGACCACGCCATTATCAGCGCCTCATCTGACAATCAAGGCGTGATAACGGGCAGTGGCATTAGCGGCACTATCGTAGATGGTTTGGTTGAACTGTTATTTACCAATCCGGTGGATTTAACCACGCTGCGCTATGACATTACCGACCAATTGCGCCAGCTACCACCCGCCGAAATTTATGGGCTAAACCCACTGCGTATCCCCAATGATGGCATTGTCGATATGTTCAGACGCTGGGGCACAGTTGCGCTTTCTCATACCCAAGTGCAGCAAGTCACAGGCTCTGTCGGCACTGTGTTTACTATTCGTGAAAATGCCCAGTTTGTGGATATTACCGATGCCAATGGTGCCAGCCTATGGACCACTAACAATGACCATTTCACCGTAAACAAAGTGGCCGGAACGGTCACGATTAACAGTGATTTTACGGGGTTTACTGCGCCGTTTGTGCTGAGCGATACCATTATGGAACTCGGTCTAGTGTCATCGTTTACAGGCAATAGCCTTGTGTTGGCCAAGCCCTTAGCCCGTGAATATCCTGCAGGTACCACTTTAGCCAGTGTGCAAATCCTTGGCGATCTGCAGGCGCGTGTTGGCAGAGTGCGGGATATGACGGCATGGGCCAACAATTGGGACCTTGATGGCGACCCAGCAACGGGCAACGTGAATGCGGTTGACTATCCGTTTGAAGTCAAAAACACCACTGCAGTGAATGAAGATTGGGTATTGATTATGACCTCAGCCACTGCATTTCGCTGTGTTGGCCGCCGTCTTGGCCAAATCGCCACAGGTGACACACTCAATGATTTTGCACCGATTAACCCACTGACTAATGCCCCTTATTTCATCATTCGCTCAGGTGCATGGGGTGGCGGTTGGCAGCAAGGCGAAGCGATTCGTTTCGCCACGTTCGCGGCCTCAAATCCGATTATGTTGCTGCGCAATGTGCAGGTTGGTCACAGTCAAATCACTACAGATAAAGCCGTGTTGTCATTTTTCGGCAACGAGTCATAGGAGCAATTGCAATGGGCTTACCAGTTACTGTTTATCGTTATACCGATGCGGGTGCCCCGCAATTAGTCAACGCTACACCATCTGAGTGGATTAATATTCTCAAAAAGGTTTTGGTCGAAGGTTATGGGGATAAAGCCCCACTAGGCTGGACATTGGAATTTGAAAATGCTGGTGCATTCAAGGTTGCATTTAGAAATTCTCTAACCGATGGTGGGTGTGGTGGATATTTCCAATTCTGGTCAAGTAACGGTGCCAACACCGCAGGGGGGACTTGTTATCTCAATGCTGCATTAGGTATGAGTGCATTGGATACATTTATTAAACCCATTGGTCTTAGGGCACTTCCTCTATCTAGCGCGGGTAAAGGTTGGGAGATTATAGGAACAAGCAGAGGTTTTTATATTATCCAGCACAGAAGTGTAGAACCAATAACAATGTACACAGCTACACAATCACAGCAAATTTGTTATTTTATCGGGGATATTCAATCGTTTATTGCCAATGACATGCATGCGTTTACCATTGTTAGTGCAAATACTACCGACGGCGACAATGGGAGCACTTCATACGTTGTGATAAATCTTGGCAATCAGGGTTCGTGTTTTTCTAGATTATATGCATCGGATGGTTCTGCACCTTATTCGTTTTACAAATATTCATACATGTTCCCAACGGTCACGAATGCGGTTACAGATGGGGCAGAGGGCATAGGCGTTCAACACATCATGGCACCAGCAATTCTCAATCTCAGTTACAATGCTACAAACAACAGTAGTCAAGTATTGCCGACAGCACGCGGCGTTGTGCCGGGACTATATGAGTCATCGTTTTGTGGTTATAGGGATGCAGTTTGGCCAATTGATGTGGATATTAACGGTGCTACATTCACTTTGTTGAGGGGGTATTACACCTGTAAGTTATGGATTTCTACAGGTGATTGGTATGAGTAAAATTATCAGACCTATAGTATCCAAAGGGTTTGTGCTGAATCAGGCGTTGTTGACTATTGATGCCGACCCTGATGCCGAACGTGTCTTAATAATGTCCCGTGATACAGGCGATATTTTCTATAATTTCACTTATCAATCAAACAAACAGCTAAAGTTTATTGTACCTTTTAACTACAGTATCAATGCCGATTTATTGGTGGGTATTCTTGATGATAATCGTACTTATAACACTAGATTTATCGATGGTGTGCAGGCCGAAGTAATTGACGGTAACACTGTGAATATCCGCTCATGACAGCAATTATATTAAGGTTTGATACACCTTGGCTAAATGCTAAATCCCCGATAACCATTCGCTTTAATGATGACTCCATACCCGAGTTACCCGATCCCCCTATTCGCATCGGCAGTATTGGTATGGCCTGTGGGCTTGCAATACTGATAGGCCAAAGTGTTGAGCAGCAACTCACTCTCAGCCAGCGCAGTCAATCACATGCTGCCAATACAGTGTTTGCATGGGATAGTTTCTTTAGCTTAAAGCAGCAAATTGTAATGGTATGGAATACGCCGCCATTAGCTGGCGAAATATTTGCTGTTGATTGGCAATGGAATACGTTGGTACCTTTTCAACTCAATATGAATTGGTTGGTACCAGAAGCCCCTTGTCAGCAAGCTATGAGCAATTGGATAGTGCCAGAGCTGCAGCAGACAGCGCTTGGAATGCATTGGTCACAAGCAGCCGCCACGAGCCAGCAAATTAGCGTTAAATTGCATGTCGGCGAGCAACTAGCAACTGAGATAGCGCTTAGCTATACCAACATTCAAAGCCAAGGTGATAATAAGACTGTGGTATGGGCTCCCCATGCGGCGCGATGGGTATGTTCCAGTAAATACGTACCGCCAGTGGGTAAGGTCACGCTGCGCTTTAGCGAACCTTGGATCAACTCAACTAGCCCAACACGGCTTAGATTTACGGCCTCACCGAACGTGTGCTACTGGGACGATGGCGGCGGCCTCATTGATGCAAACCCACCGTTACCCAATATCGATTTTAAAATCCCGATTGAACCACAAATCCGCAGGTACTACTTAATGCAGCCAACGATCACATGCGTGCGAGTATCAGACAGTTTACCGATTGTGATCGTAAGTTGTAGCATTAGCCAAAGCCGTGGGCAGTGGGCGAGGTCGGTTAGCCTTGAGTTCTCAAGCCGTATCGATGCGCAGCGCGCCCATAATGAGCTATTGCTGATCACCATCAACGGTTATGAGTTTTATGCCATTGCCGAGCAGCCAAGCGCCAGCAAAGCCTTTGGTATTGAAACCCACAGCAGCACAGGCCGATCACGCGCCGCTGAGTTGTCATCGCCTTACCTTTTGCCAATCAGCTACACCAACACTGTCTTGCGCAGCCTTGGCGGTATTATCGGTGATCTGTTGCAAAACACAGGTTGGACTGCAGAGCTAAGCGGGATACCAGATTTTAGCGTCCCTGCAGGCGCGTTCAGCGTGGGTAACAAGTCACCGATCGACGCGATTAATGAAGCAGCGAGCCAATTGGGCTGCATGATCTTAGCGGATGATGCCACCCGTAAACTCACTATTATTCCCCGCTGGCCAACAGTGCCGTGGGAAATGGCAACAGCGGTACCGGACCTAACAGTGCACGATGCCGTGATCACCAATTACAGCGAGTCAGTCTCCCGCAATCCGTTGTGTGATGTAGTGTGGCTGCGTGGTGAACAACAAGGGATTAGCGCCAAGGTGAAACGCACCGGCAGCGCTGGCAATATTCCTGCTGCGGATATTAGCGCCCAGTTGATCGTAGATAACCAAGCGGCTCGCATCGCTGGCACCAATGCGCTGGCAGATACAGGCGACAAGCTCAACGTCACGCTATCCTTGCCCGTTATGGTTGATTTGCCACCCGCAACGCTTGGCATGTTGATTGGTATTCGTGAAGGTACCGAAGTCTTTAAAGGAACGTGTGACAGTTGGAGCATCCGCGCCAGCGTCAGTGATCGCGGTGATATCGATATCGAACAATCCATTACAGTGATCCGCTCAATCGCGTAACCCTGCTAACAGCCAGCGAGGCATCATGCTTAAACAACTTCAAACAGCGTTAGTATTGCCACGGATGATCATGACTGTGGATGCCGTAAACGCCGATGGCACCGTCACAGCCAGCAGTGCCAGCGGCCACACTATCCGCGCCATTGGCTCAGGAACGGTTGGCGATCACATCTACGTACAAGATGGCAGGGTGCTAGGAACAGCACCCGACTTGCCATTTGTGGAGATAGAGGTTTAGTAACCTGAATTTGAACGATCCATTCCTATGTATTTTCGTGTTGGCTCTTTATTTGGCAGCCTGTTTTTTGACCACGAATTAATAGTTATTACACCATATCTTTTAGATACCTGCTTTTTAGCAGCTGACAAACTGATGGAACAACCAATTTTATTGATAGTATCCATTAGTTTTTTTTCATCAAATTCTACAGGTAATGATTCTAAAACCTTTTCAAAGTTGTTCATGGTAGATCCTCTGGATATGAGTTCGGATTTATCATTTCACAAACAAATTAAAAAGTAAAATATTTAATTAAAACAAATGCTTATAATTGCATTGTTGACGGTCTAGTTAATCTTTAAACTTATCATGCAACCGCTTAGGGAATAGCTCGGTATACACTTGCCACAGAGTATTGATATTCCTATGCCCTGTCACCTGCGCCACTTCATCAATGCTATAGCCCTTCTCAAATAGCCGGCTGGCACCTTCACGCCTTAGATCGTGATAGCGTAAATCTTCAATGCCCAATTCGTTACGCACCCGCTGAAATCCTGCAGTAACGCTGCGCTCGTTGTAGGGGAAAACCCGCGCATCATTCCTCGGCTGCTTTTGCAGTATCTCCCACGCCCCACCCAACATAGGCACCAACATGTGATTACCTGCTTTTTTGCGCGGGTCCTTACGGTCACGAACGATCACGGCTTTTTGTGCCTCATCTACATCGTCCCATGTTATCCGGCACACTTCACCAATACGCATGCAACTCAGTATCGAGAAATCCAGCAAATCAATATAAGGGATGTGTGCAGCCCGTTGATCTGCTCTTTCAAGCAAGCCTATTTTCAACTTCTCAATTTCAATTGATGTTGGCCTGCGCGAGCGGCGTTCTGACTTGCCGATAAGGTTTTGGCTATGTAAAGTCTCATAAGCTTCGATCACAGGTATTTCTGAAGAAGCATAGCCATAGTTTGGCTTAGCCATTTTCAAGCACCAACGTAAATAGCTGACATCATGATTCACAGTAGATGGCCCTGCACCAGCTTCGCGTCTTAATTTACAATGCTCAACAATGTGATGTGATTTGATATCAGCAATATGCAACTTACCAATATCGCTATCAGCTAACATATTAAGCACATAAAGCTTAGTGCGGCCTAAGCTGATATGCGGATCATCAACATACTTAGCGATTAATGCCTGCAGTGTTATGCCATCAGCCAATGGAACAGGCACACCGCCAGACTCTAGTTTGGCAACTTCTTGCTTCGCCCATGCCTCAGCAGCCGCTTGCTTTGTAAAAGTCTGGTGATCGCTGTAAACTATCTTACCTTTCTTCTTCACCCTAACAGTGCATTTGTAGCGTGTAGTTCCATCAGCGCGAGTTCTAGGATCAATTACATAGAACGCCATTTTGGGTACCCAGTCCTATAATTTTGGATACCTCTCAGGATACCTGACAACGTTAAAATGTGCAAAAATGCGTAAAAATTAGCAAAAATATCAAATTTTCGGATTATAATGAATTTAGATAAAACCCAGCAGCACCAAGGTTTAGCGCCTAAAACCCTCGATAGAACCTTTTCCATTGCGCCCATGTTGGATTGGACAGACCGGCATTATCGTTATTTTGCACGTTTGATGTCGGCTAATGCTTTGTTGTATACGGAAATGGTGACAACAGGAGCGATATTGCATGGTCGCGGTGATTACTTGGCGTATAACCAAGAAGAACATCCTTTGGCGTTGCAGTTAGGTGGCTCTAATCCCTTAGATTTGGCTCGTTGCGCTAAACTCGCTGCTGAGCGTGGCTACGATGAAGTTAACCTCAATGTGGGTTGTCCTTCCGATCGAGTGCAGAATGGTCGCTTTGGCGCGTGTTTGATGGCGGAACCTGAGTTAGTGGCTGAGTGTATTGACGCCATGAAACAAGTCGTTGATATTCCTGTGACTGTGAAAACGCGTATCGGAATTGATGAGCAAGATAGTTATGCGTTTTTAACCCAGTTTATTGATGTGGTTAGTACAAAAGGGTGTACGGATTTTACTATCCATGCGCGTAAGGCGTGGCTTCAAGGGTTAAGCCCAAAAGAGAATCGCGAGATCCCGCCGCTCGATTATGAGCGTGTGTATCAACTTAAGCGTGATTATCCTGCACTTAATATTGGTATTAATGGCGGCGTAACAACTCTCGAGCAAGCACAAGTTCATTTAGTGCAGCTCGATGGAGTAATGATGGGGCGCGAGGCTTATCAGAATCCTTATATTCTGGCGCAGGTGGATCAAATATTGTGTGGCAGTCAAAAAGCAGTGATCAGCCGCGAGGCTGTGATTGAGGCTATGTTGCCTTATATTGAAGCGCATTTGCAGTCTGGTGGCCGGCTCAATCATATTACTCGTCATATGATAGGTTTATTTCAAGGCTTACCGGGTGCCCGTGCGTGGCGTCGTTATTTGAGCGAAAATGCCCATAAAAACGGCGCTGGGATAGAAGTGGTAAAGCAGGCTTTTCAGAATATTCAGGCTGAAGTTGTAGAGTAATTCCACTCGACTTAAAAGATGGTGAAATTTACTAATTTGAGTAGTATTTTTCACCACTTGTTATTTTCAAATCCATCCCTATATCTCATCTTGTCCATATAAAATTTTTTTAAAATGATTAAAATCATAATCTTAAAAATACTTTTATAAGTTGGCACGCAGTTTGTAATACTCCTTTCGTCAAGTTAATTAATCGAAAGGGATGCCATCATGTTTACGTTAACCATTAAAAAATCAGTACAAATGAGTGTGTTATTAGGCGCGTTAGTCGGTAGCGTTGCAGCACACGCAGAAGCCGCACCAATATCAGATGTTGTGGGAACTATTGAGCAAACATTAACTGCGCAGACACAAGAATTGTTCGTCAGTGTAAAGCGTGAATTTGTGATGTCATTGCAAACACAACTGGCTGAAAGTATTTATGACTTCAACAGTCAACTTAGCTTAAACGCTGAAAATAAAGGTGAATCGGCAGGTGCCGATGAATATAGCGCTAAGTAAAGGATCTGCTTATGTGGTTTGTAGCACCTTTGATGACATTGCTACTGTTACCTGTAATTAGTCTTGCGTTGTTTTCAGGCATTATTTGCTGGTTTCAGTGGCATAGTGTTAGTGATAAATAAGTTAGCGATCAACTGAGCCGAGGTTTTAGATGAAACGATTAAAAGTGCGTATGGAGAGTCCAGAGCGGTTAGTGTGTGGTGTTGCTGCAGGCATGGCGTGGAAATTTGATTGGTCTTGTTTTTGGACTCGTGCGGTGTGGGCTGGTGCAGTTGTATTTATGCCGGGTGTGAGTTTGCTAATTTACTTTGTTTTAGCATTGTTAGTTGACCAATGGAAAAAACCAGCCTAATCATGCAGTGATGGCTGGTGTTGATGAGCTAATAAGTGGCTTGTTTTGATTTAAAATGATGCAGTTAAACCTATCAACAAGAGGGTACTTTGACCCTCATGCGAAAATGTATATGCATACTGCCTTGCAGACTACTTTTTCAAAAAAGCCTGAAATCTGCTTTTGGCTTCATCACTTTTTAGCCTAGCGCTAAATTGTTCAAGTTCCTGGTGCATTTGGTGTTGTACACGATTTTTATGCGGACGCATTAATTGACGTGTGATTTGTAGGGCTTGTGGCGGTTGATTTGCCAATTTTTTTGCCTGAGATAATGCATAACTGAGTAAATCTTCATGGGCCACAATTTCGTTGATCATATTGAGTCTATGGGCCGTCTCGGCATTAAAACTTTCACCAAGTAGCAGTAACTCAGCCGCTTTTTGATAACCAATGAGTTCAGGTAAGAGTAGGCTAGCCCCCGCTTCCGGCACGAGAGCCAAGTTGACGAAGGGAAGTTGAAATTTCGCCGTGTTGTCAGCGTATACCAGATCGCAATGTAGCAGTACGGTTGTACCTATACCGACGGCGGCACCAGAAACGGCAGCTACCAGAGGTTTTTTGAGTTCGAGTAGACAAAATAAGAAACGTACTGCGGGATGATTTGGCCCTAAGTCACTATTTTTCAAAAAGTCAGCAACATCATTGCCTGAGGTGAAACAATTATCTTGGCCATGGAGCATAAAGGCACGAATGTCGTTGTCTGCTTCACCTTCGATCAGGTATTCTGTCAGTTGTTTATACATATTAAGATCAAGTGCATTGCGTTTATCAGGGCGATTAAAGCTAATAATACGCACGCCCTGATCATCCTGAACCTGTATATGACTCATGGGTTGTTTCCTTTACGACGACATTGGGTAGACATGGAGTTTAAGACATTGAAACCAATATTCAAACAGCTGTTTAATTGTCTAGTTTTATCTTGTGCATCATTTTCAGCGTTGGCGAACGTAGTCATGACTGAAGGTCATATACGCGCCATGCCTGAGACAGTACCAAATACTGCCGCTTACTTTACGCTTGAAAACCACACAGATAAAGCGATTCGTCTTATCGGTGTCAGTACGACTGTGGCAAAGGATGCCCAATTACACACGATTATCGAAGACCAAGGCATGGTGAAGATGCGCCATGTTGAAGGTTTTGACATCCCCTCCCATGGCACATTAACGTTAACGCCGTCAGGGGATCACGTCATGTTGCTTGGCTTAAAAGCGCCATTGGTTTTAGAGCAACAAGTTGAACTGCAATTAGAGTTTGACGGTGGCGAGAAAATGGCAATTACCCTGCCTGTTAGTAAAGCAGTAGAAAACGCCGCAGAGCAAGAGCATCATCACCATCATTAAGGAGTCGCTTGATGCAAATTACATGGAAAAAAGTTACCGGGGTCGGTTTATTTTTAGTATTAATCGGTTATGGCGTGAGTGTATGGTGGAGTATCGAACCGGATCCGATTAGCCCTCAACAATTAACAGCATCCAATAAGAATATTGTTGGGTACGCTACCACTACATCGCTAATCCTCACTGTCGAAAATTTACTCGATAAGCAAGGTGGTTGGTTATCAAACGATGTGATGCCACCTTCCATCTTCATGGATAACATGCCCGCATTTGAATATGGTGCTTTGGAGCAAGCCCGTGATTTAGCCTTGATTATGCGTAAAGAGTTTAGCCGCTCACAGTCACAATCTGCGGCGGACAAAGATTTAGGCGAAGCCCAATCTAAGCTCAATATTGACCACACTAGCTGGTTAGTACCCAGTGCCGAAAGCGAATATCGCGATGCAATCAAATTGCTGAAGCTTTATCGTGCCCGCATGATGGACCCAAATAATCAAGATGCACAGTTTTATGCCCGTGCTGACAACCTTAATGAATGGTTGAAAGAAGTGCAGAAACGTCTGGGCAGTATGTCGCAGCGTTTATCTGCCAGCGTTGGCCAAGAGCGCTTAAATACAGACCTAGCTGGTGATAATTCGGCGCGTCAATCAACTCCAAATTTGACCAGCCATCAGGTAAAAACCAGTTGGTGGAAAATTGATGATGTCTTCTATGAGAGCCGTGGTGCTTCATGGGCGTTGTTGAACTTTATGCGCGCAGTTGAAGTTGACTTTGCTGACGTATTGAAGAAGAAAAATGCTGAAGTAAGCCTAAGACAGATCATTCGTGAGCTGGAGGCGACTCAGCAAACTGTCTGGAGCCCTGTTGTGCTGAATGGCAGCGGTTTTGGCTTAGTCGCTAATCATTCATTGGTTATGGCTAACTATGTGTCGCGTGCGAATGCCGCGGTGATTGATTTAACGAACTTGCTATCTCAAGGTTAATTATGAAAAAAACTCTCCTCGCCAGTGCGGTATTAGGATTCTGTATGGCCTCATCTGCCCAAGCGGCAACTGTGGTTGGTTTTACTATTGGTGGTGATTACTGGCGCGCCGATACTAGCGGTACTTTTGCTGATAAAGGTCAACCACAACAAACATTTGATTACAGTTCATCTGCTCAAGGCAGTTATTGGATTGCAGTTGAGCACCCATTGCCATTTGTCCCTAACATTAAAATCCGTGAAAATAGCTTAGATCAGAAAGGCGGCATGTCGGATGCTGATTTCAACTTCAATGGTCATGATTTTAAAGGTAATGTTACTGCTTATACTGATTTGAGTAACACAGACTTCGTGCTGTACTACGAAATATTGGACAACGACATAGTGTCGTTGGATCTCGGTGCAGCATACAAGTTAATGAATGGTTCACTGCGTGTTCAAGATCCTGGCCATCCAGAAGAGAAAGATGTCGATAGCGGTATTGTGATGGGTTACGCCAGTACGCATGTAGGTATGCCTGGCTTAGGCTTGTACGGTTTTGCTGATTTGATGCAGGGCGTCAATGAGTCAAGCGTGCACGACTATGCAATTGGTTTAGGTTGGCAATTTGATGGTTTGGCCGTCAATACGCGTGTACGTGTAGGCTACCGTGAATTTTTATTCGATGTGAGTAATTTCTCGGGTGTGAGTGCTGATACTAAATTTAAAGGTTATTTTGCGGGTGTTGAAATCAACTTCTAATTTTGTGGATTTTAACTTCTAAGCATAAAAAAACCGCCAAATGGCGGTTTTTTATATTTAATGACTGAGAGCGTTGTTACTGTGCAATCAAGCCATTATTGATGGCGATAACATCATCTTCATTCAATGTACCCGCAGCTTGCTTTAGTGCAACAACTGAGTTGATGTAGCTATAGCGCGCATCGGATAATTTACGTTTTGAGTCGTACAAGTCACGGGTACGGTTCAAAACATCAACGATAGTACGAGTACCCACTTCGAAACCCGCTTGAGTGGCTTTTAGGGCACTTTCTGATGAAATAACAGATTGCTCATAAGCTTTGATTGAGCTGATAGAAGCACCTACGTTGTTGTAGTTATTACGAACGTTTTTCACTACACCACGGTAAATTTGCTCAAGCTTTTCACTTGCTTCAACATACTGGAATTGTGCTTCATTAACTTGTGAGCTGACTTTAAAACCTTCGAAAATCGGAATGCTTAAGTTGACACCAACGCTGACATTATCAAAATCAGGTTCGTTGAGATTCCCCATTTTTTGCTCAAGACCTTTGTTGTAACCGGCATTTAAGCTTAAAGACGGCATGTGGCCTGCTTGATAAAGCTTAATGGTCTCTTGGGCAATATCTTTACCAATACGTTGAGTCATTAAATCAACACTATTGGTTTCAGCAATTTTTAACCATTCGCTAGATGACGTTGGCGCTGGCGTAACGGCTGAGAAACGGTTGGTATCTAACACATTAATCGTCTTGTGATCGATGCCGGTGATTTCACGTAAGGCTTCATAACTATTGGCGAGCGTGTTTTCGGCTAAAATTTCAGTGGCTGAGGCTAAGTCATATTGCGCTTGAGCTTCATGCACATCGGTAATCGCGGTCAAACCCACTGCGAAACGTTGTTTAGTTTGTTCAAGTTGACGCTCGATTGCGCGTTTTTCTGCACCTTGGAACTCGTAGTTGTCTTTCGCCGTTAATACATCGAAATAGGCTTTAGTGATACGAGTAATCAAGTTTTGTAATGCGGAAGCATAAGCGGAATCAGCTTGAGAAGCGGCTTTCTCAGCAAGACTTAAACCAACCCAAGCACTGTGATCATAGATGACTTGATTTAATTTCAGGCTACCTACTAGACCACTTGCATCATCCTTCGGATCATTCCAAGCTTTGTCATAACCGACGTTTGCACTAATGGTTGGCAACAGCGGAGCGCGGTTTTGCTCGATTTTCTCAAACAAACCATTACGCTGGGCTTGGGCTTGCAATACGAGCGGGTCGCTGGTCAGTGCTTGCTGATAAATTTGCAACAAATCATCTGCTTGCACCGCTGAAGCGGAAGCCGCAAGTGTTAATGCTGCGCATAAATTATGGATCTTAAATTTCATTTGCTGTCCTTATTAGACAAAATCCCCCCACGGAGGAATATTTTAACTTCGTTTAGACTAAGTAATGCCTTTACCAAGGCGGTTTGCGCTTCCCGACGCTTCCCGATACAGCTAAAACTTAATGACCTAGAGTCTAAGAACTCTGACACTTTCAAGTCAAATTCGAAGTGTAACAGATTTTATTTTAAAAATGTGCTCAAATTGCCTTGATTGTAGGCGCAAATTTAACTTTTAAGGATAGAGTATGAAACCCCCTGTTTTTTCGCAAACGGATATTGAGATCTTAGGAAAAAAATCCCTTTATCAAGGGTTTTTCTCAATGGACGAATACACTTTCAAGCATAAATTATTCGCTGGTGGCTGGAGTAAGCCTGTCACTCGCGAAGTGTTTGAACGGGGTCATGCTGTGGTCGTTCTGCCCTATGATGCCAAGCAAGATAAAGTCGTACTCATTGAACAGGTACGTTTTCCTGCATTAGCAACCGCTAAATCTCCTTGGCTTCTTGAGTTAGTCGCGGGTATGATTGCGCCCGCAGAAACGCCTCTGGATGTTGCACACCGAGAATTAATGGAAGAAACAGGCTTAATGGCTAAGCAAATACACAGTGTGAATAGCTATTTAGCGAGCCCAGGTGGTAGTACAGAACGTTTCTATTTCTATTGGGCTGATATCGATTCAAACAACGCCCGTGGATTGCATGGATTAGCTGAAGAGCACGAAGATATTCGATTGCATGTCATGAGCCGCGAGCAAGCTTATGAGCGAGTGGTTGCGGGCGAGATTGATAATGCGTCGACCGTTATTGGATTACAATGGTTACAATTAAACTATCAGCAACTGGTTTAAGTTGGGATGAATGTGGCTACTTCGAGTCTAAAACGGCGCTATAAACCCAACGTCAGTGATTTTTTAGCACTGTGCGGGCGTAATTATGGCTACATGTTGAAATGGTTACCGTTAGATATAGCTATCGGTGAGTCATGGCGACTCGAAGGTGAGTTTGGTATATTAGTAGTGCGAATTTTAGAAAATACCAAATATACTCAGCTAGTTGAGATATCTCGTCCCATCGAAATAAAGGAGTTTATCAATACTCCCAAGGTGTTAGTGAGAATTTATCACGATGCTAAATTAGCAGAAGTGTTAACTGGCCAACAGATTTACCAATTACGCCCAGTGTATGATTATCCCAATGTACGCATGTATCAAAGTGATGAAAAGTACCAGGTGAATGCATTCCTGGAAGAGTTATTAAAGATTGGTTACCAACACAGTGTCGTGTGCCAGTCTTAGAATTGGGTATTCAATGTGCTGAAAGAGGCTGTCTCTTACTCCATAGCTGAAGGGGAAAGCGTGCGTATCGTGCAAGTCACAGATCCGCATCTTTTTGCCGATCCTGAAGCTCAGCTATTAGGAGTTAATACTAGCAAAAGTTTTGCTGCCGTATTAAATACGATTAGAGCTGTGGACTATCCTGCTCACTTGATGCTCGCCACGGGCGATTTGAGTCAAGACTATTCGGCTGAGTCCTATCAGCAATTTGTGAAAGCAGTCACCCCCGTTGGCTTACCTTGCCATTATCTTCCTGGAAATCATGACGATCCACGGATCATGTATCTGCACATGCAGGGTGAACAGATTTTTGGGCAGCAGCGTATTCTGGCGGGAAACTGGCAAATCCTCATGTTGGATTCAACCGTGCGGGGAAAGCCTGGCGGCAATATGGCCGAGACTCAGTTCGAATTAATTGATGAAGCCATTGCCGCACATCCTGAATGCCATACTTTACTGGTGATGCATCACAATCCCATCGTTGTGAATTGTACTTGGTTGGATCAGCACTGCATGGACAATGGCGCCGAGTTTATCGCGCGAGTGGCAAAGTATCCGCAGGTCAAAGGATTGCTCTGGGGACATGTGCACCAATGTATTGATACCCATCATAATGGGCCCCATGGCACGTTGCAGTTGATGGCGACACCTTCCACTTGTATTCAATTTAAGCCGTTATCGCCTTATTTTGCCTTGGATGGCGTTCAACCGGGTTATCGTTTGCTGGAGTTGAAAGCCGATGGTAGCATCAACACTAAAGTGTATCGCGTACCGGGCAACCATTTTTCCCCCGACAACAACTCTAGCGGTTATTAACGCGAATAGCCGCAGCCTGAGGAAATATGCTGCTTTATATTCACGGTTTTAATAGTTCTCCATTTTCAGATAAAGCTGTGATGACGGCTAAGTACATGGCGCTGCATCATCCTAGTGTGGCCTTCCATCAGCCCCAATTACCCAATACACCTAAGGCTGCGATGGTGCTCTTAACCGCTTATGTTGAGGCGGCGATTGATGCCAACGAGCCATTAACTTATATAGGCTCATCTTTAGGCGGGTATTTCGCCAGCTATTTAGCCGAAACCTACGGTGGCAAAGCGGTGTTAGTTAATCCAGCGGTAAAACCCTTTGAGTTGTTCGATGAGTTTATGGGGCCGCAATTCAATCCTTACACTGAACAGCATTATCTTGTCTTACCTGAGCATAAGTCTGAAGTCGCTGAATTTAATACGGCTGTGATCCGCAATCCGGATCGTTTTTTGGTATTATTGCAGACAGGTGATGATGTGCTGGATTATCGCGAAGCGGTCAATAAGTATCATCACTGTCAATTGCGAGTTGAAGCGGGTGGTGATCACAGCTTTGTTGGTTATGAGTCGCATCTGCAAACTGTAAGCCAATTTTTACACTTACCTTGACAAACTGACATGCCGAGCCGCAACATGGCCGGATATAACAACCAATAGCGTGCCCTATGACAAATCAATACACCTCTGACGCCATTGAAGTTCTCAACGGACTCGATCCTGTTAAACGCCGTCCAGGTATGTATACCGACACCTCCAGACCGAACCATTTGGGCCAAGAGGTCATAGATAACAGTGTCGATGAGGCATTGGCAGGTCACGCGACAAAAATTGAAGTTGTTCTACATACAGATAACTCCCTCGAAGTCACTGATGATGGCCGTGGTATGCCAGTGGATATCCACCCAGAAGAAGGCATTCCTGGGGTTGAGTTAATTCTGACCAAATTGCATGCTGGCGGTAAATTTTCGAATAAAAACTACCAGTTCTCCGGTGGTTTACACGGTGTCGGTATCTCGGTAGTTAACGCTTTGTCGCGCCGTGTCGAAGTCACGGTTCGCCGTGATGGCCAAGTGTATGACATCGCTTTTGAAAATGGCTTTAAAGTTGAAGATTTACGCCCAACAGGGACCTGTGGCCGTCGTAATACGGGGACTCGAGTGCATTTTTGGCCCGATGCGAGCTATTTTGATTCGGCTAACTTCTCAAATTCAAAACTAATTTATCTACTTCGTGCTAAAGCAGTACTGTGCCCAGGTTTACGGATCAAATTTACCAATAAACAGACAAATGAAGTCCATGAATGGTTCTATGAAAGCGGCCTAACTGATTATTTGAAGGCAGCGATTGGCGACAATTTAAGGTTGCCCGAAGAGCCGTTTGTGGGTTGCTTTAAAGGTCAACTAGAAGCCGCAGATTGGGCCATTACTTGGTTGCCTGAAGGCGGTGAATCCATTGGCGAGAGTTATGTTAATTTAATTCCGACTCCACTGGGTGGTACCCATGTGAATGGTTTCCGCCAAGGTTTATTGGAATCGATGCGGGAGTTCTGTGAGTTCAGAAATTTAATCCCCCGTGGTATTAAACTTTCACCCGAAGATATCTGGGATCGCGCCGCGTTTATATTGTCGGTGAAGATGCAAGAACCGCAATTCGCTGGTCAAACAAAAGAAAAGCTTTCTAGTCGCCAATGTGCTGCTTTTGTGTCTGGCGTTGTGCGTGACGCATTCTCACTCTGGTTGAACTCAAATACCGAGTTAGCTGAATCCTTAGCCGAAATGTGCATTAATAATGCCCAGAGCCGCTTAAAGGCCGCCAAAAAAGTGGCCCGCAAAAAGGTGACTTCGGGACCTGCACTGCCGGGTAAGCTAACGGACTGTAGTGGCCAAGATCCGATGCGCGGAGAGTTATTCCTCGTGGAAGGGGATTCTGCGGGTGGTAGTGCTAAACAGGCCCGCGATCGTGAGTTTCAAGCCATCATGCCGCTGCGTGGAAAAATCTTGAATACCTGGGAAGTCGATGCTTCGCAGGTATTAGCTTCACAGGAAGTTCATGATATTTCGGTCGCGATTGGTTGCGATCCCGATAGTAGTGATATCTCTGAATTACGTTATGGCAAGATTTGTATCCTTGCGGATGCCGACTCAGACGGACTGCACATTGCTACCTTGTTATGCGCGCTATTTTTGAAGCATTACCGTATCTTAGTTGAGCAGGGTCATGTGTATATTGCTATGCCGCCGTTGTTCCGTATTGATATCGGCAAAGAGGTGTATTACGCCTTAGATGAGGCAGAAAGAGCGGGTATTTTAGACCGTATTGCCGCTGAGAATAAAAAGGGTAAGGTACAAGTCACCCGCTTTAAGGGCTTGGGTGAGATGAATCCTTTACAACTTCGTGAAACAACGATGGATCCAAACACCCGTCGTTTAGTACAGTTGACGATAGATGACATCGAAGAAACGGATGCTTTGATGGATATGTTGCTCGCTAAGAAGCGTTCGCCGGACCGTAAAAACTGGCTTGAAGATAAGGGTGACATGGCTTTACTTTAATGTTGTGCACTATTGCCGATAACAATAAAACATAGGCATAAAGAAAATTACAATGTTGTATATTAAAACTAATAATTATAATTGCTTAAAGGTGTTTTCTGCCGGTTTTACGCTCTTAGCGAGTGTGACGTTATTGCTCTGCAATAGCGCCTTTGCGGGTTCCCAATCGATCATGATTACCGTTGCTAAGGGGTTTGGTTTATCGCTTTATGCCTCGGATATTGGCGATGCTAAGCAGATGGCGATGGGGGCTAATGGCACTTTATTTGTCGGTTCCAATAAGAGCGGCACTATCCATGCTCTCGTTGATAGTAATCAAGATGGTCGTGTCGATAAGCGCTATGTGATAGCCAAAGGGCTTGAATCACCCGATGCGATTGCATTCCACAATGGTGACTTGTTTGTCGCCACTGAAAATCAAATAGTGCGCTTTGTTGATATTGAGCAAAGATTGCGCCGCCCGAGTCGACCCAAAGAGATTTACAGTGACTTGCCTTACTCAGAGAAGAAAAGTTCTCGGGCAATTAATTTTGGCCCAGATGGCCGTTTATATGTGTCTATTGGTGCACCCTGTAACGTCTGTGAAGCGCCAGTGCCTTACAGTAGTATCATAGCGATCAATGTTGATACCGGTGCGAGTGAGCAGATTGCGGCTGGTGTGCGTGATGCAAGTGGATTTGATTGGTCGCCAATAGACAAAAAATTATGGTTTGCCGATCAAGGCCGTGATTGGATGGGGGACAACTTACCACCCGATGAGATTAACCGCATCGATGTGATAGGGAGTCATTATGGCTTCCCTTATTTACATGCCAGTAGTGTTGTCGAACCCGCCTATGAAAAACCGAAAAATTTAAAAATCACTCTGCCAATGTATGAGTTGCCAGCCCATGTTGCACCCACGGGACTTGCATTTTATCGCGGCAGTCAATTTCCCGATATTTACCATAATCAGTTGTTTGTCGCCGAAAATGGCTCGTGGAATCGTTCGAGTAAAGTTGGTTATCAAGTGGTGATGTTGAAGATTGAAGATCAAAAAGTGGTGAGTCGTGAAACGGTTGTTAGTTTCCTTGACGGTGAATTTCCCGTTGCTCGACCCTTTGCGCTGTTATCGGCATCCGATGGTGCTATGTACATCTCCGATGATTTAAAAGGTAACGTGTATCGCTTGTTTTATAAGGGCGATAGTACTGAAGAAACACAGGAACTAGAAGAAAATGAGTGACGCTATCAAGTTAAGTCTCGATGGGGTAGAGCAAATGCCATTGCGGCGCTTTACCGAAGAGGCTTATCTGAACTATTCCATGTACGTCATTATGGACCGAGCCCTGCCACACATTGGTGATGGACTTAAACCGGTACAGCGTCGAATTATCTATGCGATGAGTGAGTTAGGTTTATCGGCTCAATCTAAGCATAAAAAGTCGGCCCGTACGGTTGGTGACGTATTAGGTAAATACCATCCTCACGGCGATAGTGCCTGTTATGAGGCTATGGTATTGATGGCGCAGCCATTTTCATATCGCTACCCGTTAGTCGATGGCCAAGGTAACTGGGGTGCCCCCGATGATCCTAAGTCATTTGCGGCTATGCGTTATACCGAAGCACGTCTCTCTAAATTCTCTGAAGTGTTACTCAGTGAACTGGGACAAGGTACGGTTGAATGGGGTGCTAACTTCGATGGCACTTTGAAGGAACCTAAAGTACTGCCTGCACGTTTACCGCATATCTTACTCAATGGTATTACTGGTATTGCCGTAGGTATGGCGACGGATATTCCGCCGCATAACGTGAGAGAATTAGTCTCCGCCTGCGTAGCATTGCTCGATGATCCTAAGCTTGAACTCGAGCAATTGATGGCCTTTGTACCAGGCCCTGATTATCCAACTGAAGCCGAGATTATTACCCCGTCTGCCGATATTGCAAAAATTTATGAGTCGGGCCGTGGGTCATTAAGAGCGCGCGCGGTTTACACTGTCGATGGCGGTGAAATCATCATAACGGCGCTGCCGCATCAAGCCAGTAGCGGTAAAATTTTAGAGCAAATCGCTGGTCAAATGCAGGCGAAGAAATTGCCTATGGTGGCCGATTTACGCGATGAGTCGGATCATGAAAACCCAGTGCGTCTTGTGGTGGTGCCGCGCTCCAATCGCGTCGATTGCGATCAACTGATGGCGCATTTGTTTGCCACCACGGATTTAGAAAAGAGCTTTAGAGTTAACTTAAACGTGCTGGGTCTCGATGGGCGTCCGCGAGTTAAAGGGTTAAAAACCTTATTAACTGAGTGGTTAGAGTTCCGCGTTGATACGGTTAAACGTCGTTTAGAATATCGTTTAGACAAGGTGGTATCGCGGTTACATATACTCGAAGCCCTAATGATCGCTTTCCTCAACATTGATGAAGTGATCGAGATTATTCGTTTTCACGATGATCCTAAAGCCGAGTTGATGGCCCGTTTTTCACTCAGTGATAAACAAGCTGAATCGATCCTCGAGTTAAAGTTACGGCATTTAGCTAAGTTAGAAGAATTTAAGATAACGGCCGAACAAAATGAGCTTGAAGCCGAACGCGAAAAACTGGAGCAGTTATTGGGCTCAGAGCGTCGCTTGAAGACGTTGATCAAGAAAGAATTAATTCAAGATGCCGAAACCTATGGCGATAATCGTCGCTCGCCAATCGTATTGCGTAATGAGTCCAAAGCATTAACTGAACAAGAGTTAACGCCGACAGAAGCCGTGACTGTTGTCTTATCTGAAAAAGGTTGGGTGCGTTGTGCTAAGGGCCACGATATCGATCCTTTGTCGCTCTCCTATAAGTCTGGCGACCAATATCTATGTAGCGCGATGGGACGTAGCAATCAGGCCGCAGTGTTTATTGATTCGTCTGGGCGGGCTTTTGCGACGGATAGCCATACTCTGCCATCGGCCCGTAGCCAAGGTGAGCCTATTACGACTCGCTTCAATATGGCACCTGGCGAAACCATGCAGCATGTGTTGATGGGTGAAGAAGACCAATGTTACTTGTTAGCTACGGATGCAGGTTACGGTTTTATTTGTTCATACAACGATATGGTGTCGCGCAATAAGGCAGGTAAAGCCTTGCTGAGTCTACCAACAAACGCTAAATCATTAACGCCTAAGTTGATCGACCGCACTAAAGAAATGTCACTGCTAGCGATCACAAACGAAGGGCGGATGTTACTGTTTTCGCTAGAAGCGTTACCGCAATTATCCAAGGGTAAAGGTAATAAAATTATTGGCATACCAACCGAAAGGGCCAAGAGTCGCGATGAACTTATGACGCATTTACAATTAGTGCCGAGTGATACGCCGGTTACCTTGTGGGCAGGTAAGCGCAAACTCACACTGAAGCCAAGCGATCTTGAGCATTATCGAGGTGAACGTGGACGTCGTGGTGCAAAATTGCCTAGAGGATTACAACGTGTCGATAGCGTTGAATTAGGTGACGGTGGTGATGCTTTAGCGAGCATCTAATGCTTTGTAATGGTTTCAATGCTGTAAAGAATTAAATGGGTTAACTAAAACCACCTCAGTTTGGCTTAGGTGGTTTTTTATTTTTGGCGCTTTTGGATTAGATTTGAGACATAAAAAAACCTACTGTATTACTACAGTAGGTTTTTATTATCTCTTAGGTAAGAGATTAGAAGTCGTAACGTACGCCTACAGAGAATACGTTGTCATCTTGTAGATCAACTTTGTTACCAGCAACAACATGGTCACCGCGGTACATAGCGTATTGGCCGTATACCATAGTTGATTTAGCTAAACGATAGTCAGCACCCACGTTGAAGTTTTGTACGTTGATGTCTGTACCAGTAATTGATTTGCTTACAACGGTACCGTTAACAACTTCAGTATATTTGTTTATATTTTTGTAATAGTTACCAAAACCGGCTTCGTCTACCCCGTACTCAGCCTTCAGATTTACACCGTTCAGATCATAAGAAACGTTAACAAAGTAAGTGTTACCTTCGATGTCATTGTTCACAACATCTTCAGAGTTTTGGAATAAACCGCCGACTTTGAATTGACCGAATTTTGCTTGGCCCACTAAACGGTATGCATCAACACCCGCGATGCCTTTGTTATAGGCTACTGCAGCATAGTAATTCTGTTCTTTAAACTTGCTGTCACCGAGAGTTGCGCTTAGTGCATATAGGCTTTCAGAAGTCTTAGCTGTAGTGTCGTTATCATCAAATTGATAGTTAGCGTTTAATGTTACTAAGCCTGCAATTTTTGGTGAATAGTACCAAACACCATCAGCGCTACGTGTTTGGGCACTGATTAAACGGTCGATATCGGCGTTAGTGTTACCGAAAATATCTACAGCGCCTTCGGCTTGTTTAAATACGGTATCGTTACGGCCAACTAACACAGTACCAGCGTTAGTTTTTAAACCTAAGAAAGTGTTACGTGCTTTGAAAACATCACCAGTAGTAGATGTATTTTCAACTTGGAATTCCATTTGGTAGATAACGTCAAAGCCATCAGCAATTTTTTCTGAACCTTTAACACCTAATAGAGAGAAGTTGTTTTCTAAATAAGTGCCTGCGTTATTCTCATCAGCATAGTTTTTGGTATCAATGCCGTTAGTACCTGATTGTAGAGTGGCACCTGTGTCAGTATGGGTTAGAGCAAGCTCTAAACGACCATAGAAGCTTGGGCCTTCGGCTAGCGCACCGAATGAAGCCAATGCCAATACTGATGCAACTGATGCAGAGATGAATGTCTTTTTCATGTTTTGTGCTCCCTCGAACCTAAGTTCTTATCCATTTTTCATGGTTTTTGTGTGGTTTAACGCATTTGCTACCTGAGTTGGTAACAAAGTTGCCGCCGATTTTTACAGTTTTACGACTCGCAGGCTGTGGCGCAGATCATGTTTTTGGCTCTCCTTGCCTATATTCGGGCCATTTCTGGGATCTTTCCTTATATCTTGACTGCAAATCTACCTGAAAGGGGTAAAACTCTATTTTTCACTTACTACTTAAGTGGTAGGTAAGGCGGATAGCCTTAGATAGTGCGTCGGCGAGGGTAACTGTAGCATATACTAATGCTGTAGCAAGTCTGTCATATTGGTTATAGATTTGTGTTTGGGGGCGATATCTAAGCAGAAAAAGCGGCCGAAGCCGCTTTTTTATCAATAAATAACCTTGGGGTTAGTTGATTAATCTATTTAAAAATCAACGCGTAAACCGACAGTAAAGATGTTGTCATTCAGGTCTTGCTTTACATCAGCCAACATAAGATCACCATCAAAGCGTGTGTAGTGACCATAGACCATAGTCTTAGTGCTCAGGCGGTAATCAGCACCCACACTGAACTGTTGCAGGTCAACATCGCTGACTTGTTCTAGGCCACTGTTGTCTTGGTCACCAACATAACGGCTCACGTATTTACCTAAACCTGAGTCATCTTTGCCGTACATCATCTTTAGTTTTAAGTCGCCAATTAAGTAGGCTGCGTTGACAAAATAGGTATCGCCTGAGAGATTGGCAAACTTATCATCTACATGCTCACTGTGTTGATATAAGGCACCTAAGATTACGTCACCGAATTTAGCTTGGGCCACACCACGGTAGGCTTCAACGTTGTCAATACCATCACTATAGGCGGCAGCGACATAGTAGTTTTGTGCTTTAAAGGCTTTATCCCCTAAGGTGGCGCTCAGAGCATACATTTGATCTTTGCTATACACGTCGTTGCCATTCTTATCCACTTGGTTTGTAGTGGTCAAGTAAAATTGGCCACGGTTTTAGAGTCATTCCAATATAAACGTTCTGACTCATTTGGCGTTAACCCACCATTATATTGATGGGGTCTGGTCTCACTGTAATATCCAGTGATGTAATTTGTGATCTCTTTATCTGCTTCTGTAAAATTCCCATAACCACTGGCGGGTATCCACTCAGATTTCAAACTTCTAAAGAAACGCTCCATTGGTGCGTTATCCCAACAATTCCCGCGACG